>NZ_JQGL01000088.1 GCF_000747095.1 Sulfuricurvum sp. MLSB | reverse complement strand
AAGCTGCTCTTTGCGCAATACCCGTCGCCCCCAAAACGGAGGAGTCGGGACTTTTACTTCGCTTGGCATTTTAAGTTCATGAAACGGAGGGATGATGACGTCGACGATTTCTTTGGGTGCGCGTTCAATCATATCTCCGCCGAGGCGCGTATCGAGCCCGACACTGGGGTCTGTGTTGTATTTTTCGATGCGGCTCATGGCGATAACCCCGTCAAAGGCATCGCGGCAGTAAAAGATCGCCCCCTTGTAGATCGGCCGGCAAAAATCGTCCACAAAACTGCGGGTCAGGGCCGCACCGCCGAGGAGAACGGGGATCGTGATCCCCTTTGCCGCCATGGTTTCGAGATTCTCTTTCATCACCTGGGTCGATTTAACGAGCAGTCCGGACATCCCGATGGCGTGGACCTCGCGTGTTTTTATGACGTCAAGATACTCTTCGAGTTCCGTTTTGATCCCGATATTGATCACTTTGAAACCGTTATTGGAGAGGATGATGTCGACCAGGTTTTTGCCCACGTCGTGAACGTCCCCTTTGACCGTACCGATGACAAGAGTCGTATCGGTCTCTTTCTCCTGTTTGGAGAGGTAGGGGTTGAGATAATCGACGGTCGTTTTCATCGTTTCGGCACTTTGCAGTACAAACGGCAGCTGCATTTTGCCCGATCCGAAAAGTTCACCGACGACTTTCATCGCATCGATCAGGATTTCATTGACGATTTTGTCGGGATTGATGTGCGCGCGCACCCGCTCAACCAACGGAATCATCCGCTCTTTGTCCCCGTCGAGGAGGAGTTTCGCGATTTTTTCTTCGTCACTCATCGCTTCGTAGGCTTCATCGTTTTTGGTGTTGTCGACCGTTTTATCGCTGAAGTGTTCGATAAATTTAAAGAGCGATTGGTCATCCGGGGTAAAGAGGAGCTCTTCACAGACAGCTTTGTCTTCGTCAGACATTTTAGAAAGGGGGACGATGTGCTTGACGTTGATGATGACGCTGGTCATTCCCGCTTCGATACAATGGTGCAAAAAGACGCTGTTCAAAAAGACGCGGGCATTGGCGCTGAGTCCGAAAGAGATATTCGAAAGTCCCAGCGTTGAACCGACGTTGGGATACTTGGCATGCAACTGACGGATCGCCTCCAGCGTCTGGATGGCGGCGTCGCGGTACTCCAGATCGCCGCTTCCCACCGTAAAGGTGAGCATGTCAAACATCAGATTGCGCGGATCGATCCCGTGGCGGTTTACGCACAGATCGTAGATGCGATCGGCGATCCGCATTTTGTCCTCGGTCGTTTTGGCCATTCCTTTTTCATCGATGACGAGACACACGAGTGCCGTTCCGAATTTTTTGGCGAGAGAACAAATAGCGTCGAGCCGTTCTTCCCCGTCTTCGAGGTTGACCGAGTTGATGATCGGTTTTCCCCCGATGCATTTGAGCGCCGCTTCCATCGTTCCCACCCGCGTCGCATCGGGCATCAGGGGAAGAGGGATTTTTTGGTTGTAGAGCCGCATGACGTGTTCCATATCGACGGCACCGTCACGTCCGGCAAATTCGACGTTGACATCGAGACAGTGGGCTCCGTCGCGCACCTGCGCCTGACCCACGCTGAGCGTCCCCTCGTAATCACTCGCGATGATGAGTTCTCGAAACGCTTTGGAGCCGGTCGCGTTGGAGCGCTCGCCGATCAGCAGCGGTGCGGGAGTCTGGATGAGCTCGACGCTGTTAAAGAGTGACGCAACGGAAGGAGGCATACTCCCCGCGGGTTTTTTGGGAACAATCGAGGAGACTTTGTTCGCCAGTGCGCGGATATGCTGTGGAGTCGTCCCACAGCACCCGCCGAGGAAACTCACCCCGTCGTAGTTTAGAAAATCGCATTGAAGCTGGGCAAATTCATCTGGTCCCATCGGGTAAAACGAATAGCCGCCCCGGTTTTGAGGCAGTCCCGCGTTGGCGTGGACCGAAATGGGTTTGCCCCATACCCGGGAGAGGGTTTTGACGTGTTTGGCGTACTGTTCGGGCCCCGTGCCGCAGTTGAATCCGAGGCTGAGGATATCGAAGGGTTCCAGGATCGTCGCGATGGTTGCCGCATCGGTACCGATGAGCATCGATCCGGCCAGCTCGATCGTGACCGAGACCATGATCGGCAGTTGGGCATTTCGTTCGCGGTTCGCCGCTTCGCACGCATGAAGCGCCGCTTTGATCTGCAGCGGGTCCTGACACGTTTCCAAAAGGAAAATATCGGCTCCTCCGTCGATCAGTCCGAGACAGCACTCCAGATATCCCTCATACATCTCGTCGTAATGGATGTGTCCCAGCGAGGGGAGTTTGGTTCCCGGCCCGATCGAAGCGAGGACGAAGCGAGGATGCTCGGGGGTGGAGAACTTTTCGCACTCACGCTTACACACCGCAGCCCCCGCACGGGCCAGTTCGTAGGAGCGGTGGCCGATCCCGTATTCGTCCAAAACCCATTTAAAAGCGCCGAAGGTATTGGTGGTAATCAAGTCCGCCCCGGCGGTGAGATAGGCGTGAAACACGGAACCCATAATCTCAGGAGCAGTGACGTTGAGCAGCTCGTTGCACCCTTCCAGCCCTTCCCATGCCTCCAGTGGTATCTTGTCGGCACGCTCCTGAAGCTGGGTTCCCATGGCGCCGTCGATGATGATAGGACGTTTGGAGATGGTTTCAAGGAGATAGTTTTTCACCGACATAAAGCGACCTTAAAAGATATATAGTTGGGCGATTTTATCCTAAAGGAGCATAAGCACTTATAAGGGTGGAAATATAATTCTTTAGATACACTTTGTCCATGAAAATATTAGCGTTGGTAATGCTGCTTTTATCGTCCGTTCTGTGGTCGGCAGAAAAAATAACCATGCAGCTTCCGTGGCTGCATCAGTTCCAGTTTGCCGGTTATTATGTCGCCAAAGAAAAAGGATACTATGCCGATGCGGGGCTGGATGTTTCCATTCTTGACGCCAAAAGCGCGCAGCATTCGTTTCAGGCCGTGATGGGCGGAAAAGCTCAGTACGGAGTGGGACGTTCCTCGTTGATCGTTAATTATGCTTCGGGCGCCCCCGTCGTATTGATGGCCGCGATTTTCCAATCTTCTCCGATGGTACTGTTGACCCGAAAAGATGCCAATATCCAAACCGCCAAAGAACTGAAGCACAAACGGGTGATGCTGACGCCGGACACGATCGAGGGGGCGGAGATGCAGGCGATGCTTCGCAGTGCCGGGCTGCATTCGACCGATCTGAATTTACAGACCCATTCGTATGACCCAAAATCGCTGGCTCGGAATGAGACCGATGCGATGGTCGCCTATCTTTCGAACGAACCGTTCGTCCTCCAGAAAATGGGGGTAGAAACCCGTCCGATCGATCCCAAAGAATACGGGTTTGATTATTACAGCGATATTTTATTCACCACGCAAGAAGAGATTGCCAACCATCCGCAGCGGGCCGATGCGTTTTACGATGCGTCGATGCGGGGCTGGCTATGGGCATTTGAACATATCGAAGAGACGGCAGAACTGATACATCGCCATTATAACCCTCAGGGAAAATCGCTAGAAGCGTTGATTTATGAAGGCCGCGTACTTAAAGAGCTTGCCTTCCGTCCGAATGTGAATTTCGGATCGATCGATCCGATGCGTTTGGAAATGATCGCGCAAGGGTATCGGCTGATGGGGGTTGTCAAGTCGGTTCCGCCGTTCGGGCCGCTTTTGTATAAACAAAGCGCCCTGCATCTGACCGCCAAAGAAAGAGCATGGCTGAAAGCGCATCCGGTCATACGGGTAGGGATCGATCATGAATGGCCGCCGATCGAATCGGTCGATGATAACGGACGGCATTTCGGGATAAGCGCGTCGTATCTAGCCCTTCTTGAAAAGAGACTCGGGGTTCGGTTTGAAGTCGACTACAGCCGTCGTTACTGGAGCGATTCGATGCAGGCGATACGTAATAACGAGCTTGACATGCTCTCCTGTGCCGCCATTACGGACAAACGTCAGGATAACCTTGTATTCAGCCGTCCCTATCTTAAACAGACGATGGTGATCGTGGCCGATTCGAAAGTCGGATTTGTCAACGATTTGAACGATTTGAACGGAAAAAAGGTCGCGGTTGTCCGATCCTACGCGACCGAGGAGATCTTGCGCGACCACTACCCGAAGATTATCCCCGTTATGGCCGATTCGGCATTGGAAGCGTTGAACAAGGTAGCCTCGGGCGAAGCCTATGCGTGTGTGGAAGGGCTGGGGGTTGTCAGCTACCTGATCGAGCGCCACGGTATCAAACATCTTAAAGTGGTCGGTGAGACACCGTATCAGTATGAACTTGGATTTGCATTTCGCAAGGATTGGGAGATGCTCGGATCAATCAGCAACAAGGTCTTGGGCTCGATCACTCCCGCCGAATACGAGGAGATTCACGGCCGATGGCTCGCAATGGATCAGGGCCGCTCCGTCAATTACCGGGTAGTATGGTGGATCGTCGGGTTTATGGCCGTGCTGTTTATCCTCATAGCGTATAAAAACCGCCGTCTCGATGTGCTGGTCCGAAAACGGACGGACGAGCTTGAAATGTTTAATCAACGGCTTCAAGAAGAGATCGAGAAAGCGGTTGAGAAAAACCGCAAGCAGGAAAAACTGTTGATGCAGCAGGCTAAAATGGCCGAGATCGGGTCAATGCTCGAGTCGATCGCCCATCAGTGGCGTCAACCGCTCAATATACTTGGGCTGTCCATGACCAGACTAAGCCTTAACTGCTCGCTGGATACATCAAGCGATGCCCGAAAAGTCATCGATATTGCCGAAGCCCAGATTCAATACATGTCTCAGACGATTGATGATTTCCGGAATTTCTTTAAACAAGACCGCAGCCGTATTCCGGTCAACATTAATGCTCTGGTGAACGATGTCGAGGCATTGCTCGGGCCGCTGCTGATCCGTAAAAAAATCATCATTGAACGCCAGATCGCCCCGGAAACGGAAGTCCTTGTTTATCCCAATGAACTCAAGCAGGTACTGATCAATATCATCAATAATGCGCGCGAAGCGATCGAACAGCATCGCGGAAAAGAGCGCAAAATCATGATCCGCTGTGTCAGTGACGAGCATTATTGCACGATCAGTATCGAAGATACGGGCGGAGGAATTCCTCCCGCTATCGCCGATAAGATTTTCGATCCCTATTTTACGACCAAATTCGAAGCTCAGGGGACGGGAATCGGATTGTATATGGCTAAAACCATTATTGAAAAGCATTTTCTCGGAAAACTCAGCGTTTACAATGCTTCGGCAGGAGCATGTTTCGAGATTCGGCTTAACCGTTCATTTCAAAGCGGTTCCGACACGTTATCTCAAAACAATGCCGGTCCTGTTCGTACCGATACGCAATCGTAAAGCTGTGAGCGTCGAGAATCGACTTGACGATGTAAAGCCCCAGCCCGAAGCTTTCGGGATTGGAACGGCTGTGAAAAAACGGCTCGCTCAAGGAGGCGAGAGAGCAGTTGTGTTCCCACGGTTCGCCACGGTTTGAAAAAACGAGAACATCGCCGTTTTGGTGAATGCGGGCGGTATGATCGGGGCTGTATTTGAGTGCGTTGTCGATCAGGTTTTTGAAAACGCTGACGAGCGCATCGGCATCGGCATAAATCAAATGGCCGTCAAACGAGGTTTCGACGGCATCATCCTGCAGAAAAAGAAGGCTGGCTGCTTTTTCTACAAGCTTTTTCGGATCGCAGGGTTCGATGTGCGGCTTGAGAGCGCCGGAGGTAATCTCCAGTATCGATTTTTCTTCCCCTTTTTTCAGAAACGGCAGTGCCAGTTTGCCTACGGTAATCGGTGTTTTGAGTTCGTGCATAATGTTGCGCAGAAATAACTGCCGCGCTTCAATTAGCGATTGATTTTGGCGCATCGCATTATCAAGCGCGGTACTGACCAGACCGATCTCATCTTTTCGGCTCGTACGAATCGGAGGATAACGACCGGTTAGACCGTATTCCTGAATGGAACGGATCAATCGGACCAACGGGAAAAGTGCGCGGATAATGAGAAGGTAAAAGAGCAGCAACGCCGTCAAAACCGTCACGAAAACCGCTTCGGGCCACACCGGACGGTAGGCGGCGTCTGCTTTGACAAGCAGCATCGGCGGCTTTGCGCGAGTGAGATAAACATACAGATGATTCCGGTCTTTGAGAATCTGAATGATCCCTTCTTTGAGCGAGTCTTGTATCTCGGGTGGATAGGTATCGGGAATACCCGTAAAGGCCTGATGCAACGTTGCGATCACATCGGAGCGGGGGAAAATGACATCGTAGCCGTTTTGGCGGAGAAACTCTTTTCGGGTTTCGCTCGGATAGATAATGCTTTTGCGCAGCAAGGAGAGCATCGTTTGTGCTTCGGCGCGCAGCCGGCGTTCATGCTCTTCGTCGAGTTTTTGATGGATGGCGTAAAAACCGATTCCGGCACCGATGAAGATGACAATAAACAAAAGGGTGATTTTCAGAAAAACACTATGTTTCACGCTTCATCCTGTAAAACGGTATCCGCTGCCGCGTACCGAATGGATATAACGGGGTGTTTTTGGATCCGTTTCGATTTTTTGACGCAGTCGGCTGATAATGACGTCAATGGTACGAACGGAACTCTCCCAGGAGATAGATTCGGTATTGCCGGATAAAAAATCCCGGCTGAGAGTTTGATTGGGATGGAGGATGAACAAGACGAGTATCTCGTATTCGGCACGGGTAAGCGAGAGTGCGGAGCCGTTGTGCAGGATCCTTTGTTCATCCTGATTGAGGGTAAAACGGATCGATTTTTCTGACAGGACAGGCCGGTACCGTCTCAAAACGCTTTTGATTCGTGCAATCAGCTCACGCGGTTCGTACGGCTTTGGAAGATAATCGTCAGCACCGTAACCCAAAGCAATGACTTTATCGTTAATATCGCTGCGGGCGCTGGAGATAATGATCGGAACGTCGGTACGGGTACGGATGATTTCGCATAATTCCAATCCGTCCATTTGAGGAAGGGTCAAATCCAAAATAATAAAATCGAATCGGTCTGTGGATAATAGACTTAACGCGGCTTCCGGGGTCGTGACGGCATTGAGTGCGATACCATAGGTTTTGAGAAAATTAACCAAGAGAGTCGTGATGTCAGGATCATCTTCGATCATTAACGCATAGAGCATGATGCTCCTTTAAACGGTATAAGGTATTGCGTATTATGACGCACGGATGTTAATAAACCGAGCATAAAGGTAAATAAGAAGTGTCGTGATTCAATGATAAAGCAAGATTATAAGGAAGAAAGCGGATTGCTCGTAAGAGCAAAGAGAAATATTAGTCAACCATCCAGCTGGAACGTTTGGATCGGCGCAGTTTTTTGAGCAGCATTTTGTCAAATGGCGTCATTTTTTCCATTGTTGTATCTCCTTTTCAAAATATAACGGTATCGTACCGGTAAAAGATTACCGGACGATAACGGTTTTGACGAAACAAGACATTGTAGAGCAATACATATATAAAATATTCAAATAGATGATTAAAAAATAATCATCTTAAAAATTTTAGCCAACAGGATTTCTTTACTTGTCAGACAGAACTAAAAACGGATAATCGCAGAAAAAGGCGGAGGATTCCCGGATGGAAAAAGCATTATTGGGCGGAGGATGTTTTTGGTGCATCGAAGCGGTATATAATCGCCTCAAAGGGGTTGAGATAGCTATCAGCGGTTATGCGGGGGGTGCACGGAAAAATCCGAGCTACGAGCAGGTATGCACTGGCGCGACGGGACACGCGGAGGTTGTCGAAATCACGTTTGATCCGGCTATCGTCACCTATGAAGAGATTCTGGAAATATTCTGGGCTATTCATGATCCGACAACGCTAAATGCTCAGGGGGCAGATAGGGGGACGCAGTACCGCTCGGTCATCTATTATTACGATGAGGTGCAGCACGAAAAAGCGCTTGCGTCGATCGCTCAAGCGCAATCGCAGTGGCGTGATCCTATAGTGACGGAACTCTCGCTAGCCCCTGAGTTTTATCCGGCAGAGAATTACCATCAAAACTATTTCAATGAGCATCCGACGCAAGGGTATTGCCATGTTGTTATTGCACCGAAAATAGAGAAGTTTATGAAAAAATTCGAGGATAAAGCAAAATAGTTAAACGAAAAGGGGCGGAAATTCCGATAGGGGAGATTCCCGCATGTGCGGGAAATAAGGGACTCTTATTTGCAGAGTTCCACTTCGATACGGCGGTTTTCCGCACGTCCTTCTTTGGTTTTATTGGTAGCGACAGGCATTTTTTCACCTGCACCTTCGGCAGTCAAACGATTGGCGTCTATACCTTGATCGATCAGCATTGCTTTGACTTTTTCAGCTCGTCTTTCAGAGAGCTTTTGATTGTATTTATCCGAACCGGTACTGTCCGTGTGGCCGACAATGGAAGCTTTGTAGGCAGGGCTTTCTTTCAGGAAGTCGGCGAAAGCATTGACTTTGGCCGTTCCCTCGGCATCAACCGCATTTGAATCGGTTGCAAAGTTCAGACGAAGCGTCGCTTTAACCGGGCATCCGTCGACATCGACCTTGAATCCGGCCGGTGTGTTCGGACATTTGTCCATGTCATCGAAGACACCGTCTTTATCGCTGTCTACCGGAGCGGCAACAACAGGTTTAGGCTCAGGTTTCGGTTCCGGCTTAGGTTCGGGTTTAGGCTCAGGCGCAGGGATTACGACCGGAGCCGCTTTTTCATCAAAACTGAACGTCAAACCGACCAGAGCAGCGACGTTATGTACTTCGCCGTTACTGCCATCAATCCCGTTGCGATTCAGTTTGTACATATACAGACCCTCAAGTTTGAGCGCAAGCTGCTTGGTCAAATCGGCTTTCATACCAAGCCCCGCATCCAGTAAAAACCCGTCGTAATCATTCGGATGGGTATTGGTATACCATTCATACCCCATACCTGCTTTGGCAAAAGGAGTAATGCCCGTAAAGCCGTCCGCTTCGTACACGCCGTTTACCATCGTCGTCAATATGCCGGTTTTATCGGTTTGCCCTGCCGCACGGTCACGTCCGTACAGAACGGATATTTCCGGCTTGATAAGATCGCTGACATTGTTCATTTGCATTTCTATGCCGTACACGGTATGGTTGTCCACGCCGCCCATTGCACCGCCGTTATTAATGTTTTTTTCATCGGAGGTACTGTTCCAAAGATAACCTACGACCGGGCTAATCTCGTAATTGTAGTCAGAGGCTCCGGCCAAGGTGGCCGCAACCAATGCGGAAAGTGCGATTTTCTTCATGATCAAACTCCTTCATTCATGTGGTAAAACAGTATATCACATAATCTTAATTGAAACGTGTGAATGGAGAGTTAACCGTTTTGTTTAATGTTATCGAACTCGTTTTGCATGGCGTTCAGCATTTCCGCTATTTCGCGTCCCAGTTGCATTTCGGCCTGATCAATACGCTCAAGATGCGTTTTTTTGAGGGCTTCGAGTTTGGTAAGGGTCGCTTGAAAAAGTTCCTGATCATCGGTCAGAAGGACGATTTCTTCTTTCGGAGCCCATTTTCGTTTGATCGCACCGTCTTGATGAAATTCAAAAATGATGTTTTGGCTGGCAGCCGAGCTGATGTATCGTGGAACGGTGTAGGCAAGATAGTGCTTCTTGGGATTCCCGTGATGACGTTGAATAACATAGTGCATTTGTCCATAATAGCATAAATCAAATTTTATCTCTCTTTGTGATAGAGTATGAAATTCAATTCGATGAGGAACAGGGATGGGACATACCTACCAATTGGCGATAATCGGTGCAGGACCGGCGGGAATAGCGACGGCGGTCGAGAGTTATGTGCTTGGAATGCGCGACATTATATTGCTTGAAAAAGATGAAAATCACAATGCGACGATCCGAAAGTTTTACAAAGAGAGCAAGCGGGTCGATAAAGACTGGAAAGGGCAGAAGGTCGAACTTGACGGTACGATTTATTTTATGGACGGTACCAAAGAAAGTACCCTCGATTTTTTCGATCAGTTGCTGGATAATGACGTGCTGGAATTGCGGACTCATACGGAAGTTCAAAAGATCGTCAAGCAAGAAGATGCGCTTGAAGTGTTCATAGCCGGAGGGAGCATTCGCGCGCGATACGTTGTCGTAACGATCGGGCGGATGGGAAAACCGAACAAGCCCGATTACAAAATTCCCCCGTCCATCAAGAATCAGATCCATTTCACCCTCGACGCCTGCGGAGCGGGCGAAAAAATCATGGTAGTCGGCGGCGGCGATTCGGCAATCGAATACGCGGTTGAGCTGTGCGGCAGAAACGATGTGACGATCTGTTATCGCCGCGGTACGTTTCGTCGGGCCAATCCGACCAACCAAGCCGATATCGAACGGGTCGTGAACAACGGTTCCGTCCGCGCATTGCTGAATACCGAAATCGTCGAGCTTGAAAGCGAAAGCGGAAAAGTCAAGACGATTTTTTCAGACGGATCAAGCGAAATATTCGACCGTATCGTCTATGCGATCGGCGGTACGACGCCGAGCGGCTTTTTGCAAAGCAGCGGGATAAGAGAAGAAGACGGTAAGCCCGTACATGATGAGAACTACCAGACGAACGTGCCCGGGCTTTTCGTTGCGGGAGACATCACGCAAGAATCAGGCGGTTCGATCGCGCTGGGGTTAAACCACGGGTTCGCTATCGCGAACTATGTCAAGACTCTTTCAGAATAGGAGTGTCTTTATGGCTGAGCGGACCATCGGCACTGAAAAGGATCAGCTCGACGGAAGTTCGGAGATACTCGGAGGTGACGAGCGGCGAGAAGTTTTCATCCTGAAAGGCCGCAATTTTGGCATTATGGATGATGTCGTCAAGTAACGATCGGCTTGTGCTAACGCTTTTGGCACTCCCGCGGATGTCGTTTCCGAGATAAAGATTAATTTGGGTCGCGATGTGTTCGCCTAAAACGGGGTACTGATCGAGCAGTTCGGCCCGATCGATCATCTTTTCAGCCCGCAAAACTTCTTCGATTGAGTGGCGGGCAATGGTGAGCAGCACCGATTGTGACACGGAACACTTCCTCCCCGTTGAGATAGCTTTGGCCTATTATAGCTTATTTATCCTCGGGGGAGGTAGCGATCTCGAATCCGAGGCTTTTGAGCATCATCAGATCAGCATGGGCATCGCGCCCGGCAGTCGTGAGGTAGTCGCCGATGACGATGCTGTTGGCCCCCGCTTCAAAAATCTCGTGCTGGCGTTCTTTGAAGGTGATTTCGCGTCCTCCGGCGATCATGATACGTTCCGCCTTATCCAGAATGGTACGCGCCAGGGTGATGAGTTCCAGTGATTCCTCAACCGAGAGGGGGCTTGGGTTGAGCGGAAGCGCCGGATTGTGATGGTAAAAATTCAGCGGCACGGAGACGGGATTAAGCTCTTTGAGCGACTGCAGCATGCTGATACGGTCTTCGTGCGTCTCTCCCATACCGAAAATCCCCCCGCTGATGAGTTTTAGACCCACGGCATTGACGTTTTCGCATGTCTCGTAACGCTCATCCCACGGATGGGTCGTGCAGATTTGGGGATAAAACTCGCGGCTAGTTTCCAGATTATGGTTATAGGCTGCCACCCCTGCGCGTTGAAGCTCGCGCAGCTGTTCGACCGATGCGGTGCCGTTGCAGGCGATTAACCGCAGCCGAGGTACTTCGCGTTTAAGAGTCGATGCGACGTTACACACGAAGTCCAGGGTTTTGTCGTCCAACCCTTTTTGGGCGGTGACGAGACAGAACCCGAGTGCGCCGAGCGCTTCGAGACGGCGTGCTTCGTCCAGGATTTGGTCCATAGGCTTTTGTTTGTAGCGTTCGATATCGGCTTTGTATTTGACGCTTTGGCTGCAGAATTTGCAGTCTTCGTTACAGGTACCGCTGTTGATATTGCAGATGGAGCACAGGAATATTTTTTTCATGGATCACGATCTTTCAAAAGTGTAATGGCGTTCTTCAAACGTATCGCTTCCCACGGCGCGGGAATAGTGGGTAACATTGAGCAACGTCTCGGTGATTTCGAGCATCGCCCCGCTGGAGAAAGGTTTGTCACGGGCGCATGCTTCTCCGGGATTGAGAAAAAGGGTACGATTTTTGAAATCGCATTCGAACACATGAGTATGCCCGAAAACGATAATTTCCGCATCTGAGGACATATAAAACGGCAGATGCATCAGTTTGAAAGTTGCCCCGCCGAGTTTAAAATAGTGCGGCTCCTGAACGAGATTGTACCGGTCATGGTATTCGATCAGTTTTGCGTCGTTGTTGCCGTAGACGGCGACGTAGCGCAATCCGCTGTTTTTGAGCTGTTCAAGGATTTCGGGCTTGACGATATCGCCTGCATGGATCAAAAATTCCGCTCCCACTGAGACGAGGTGATCAATCAGGCGTTGCGAACGCCCTTTTTTGTTGTGGGTATCGGACAAAAGGCCGATTTTCATTCACCACTCTCTTCTTCTATCGGTGTACGATTTTTGCACTTGACACACTCGTATACTTCTTTGTTCCGGTAAGTGCGGCGTGCCAGTGCGCCGTCGCATCCTTCGAGTTCGCATTTTTTCTCGCTCGGCTCGAATTTGGAAATGAATTTGCATTTCGGATAGTGCTCGCACCCCCAGAAAGCGCCTCGGCGTGATTGGCGCCAGATCAGTTTGCCGCCGCAGTCCGGGCAGGGGATGGCCGAAATTTTTTGCTCGGCAAGGGTTTTGGTGTTTTTGCATTTCGGGTAGGCACTGCAGGCGAGGAACTTGCCGTTACGGCCGTTTTTGATCACCATCGGTGCGCCGCATTTGTCGCATACTTCTTCGCTGACTTCATCGGAAGCAGTGCCCGCATCCTCTTTTTTATTCTCTTCGGTCTGTTCGGTGTATTTGCATTTGGGGAAACCGCTGCAGGCGATGAATTCGCCGTAGCGTCCCGAGCGCAGCAGCAGTTCGCTGCCGCACTGCGGACAGTTGCGTCCGAGAGGTTTGGCCATTTTGAGGCTTTCGATGGACGTTTTGCCCAATTCGATTTTTTCGATGAACGGATAGTAAAAATCCAGAAGGATCTTATGCCATGATTTTCCGGCATCGCTGATTTCATCAAGCGTCTCTTCCATGTTGGCGGTAAACGAGGCATCGACGATCTCTTCGAAATGTTTCTCTAACAGTTCGGTTACGGTGAACGCAATATCGGTCGGGATGATGGCGCGTTTGTCGATCATAATGTAATCGCGTGCTTGAAGCGTCGAGATGGTCGGTGCGTACGTTGAAGGACGTCCGATCCCCTCGGCTTCGAGTTTTTTGATCAGACTCGCTTCGGAATAGCGTGAAGGCGGCTCGGTGAAGTGCTGTTCGGTGGTAATGCTTTGGACATCGATCGCATCGCCGCTGACGAGAGTCGGAAGGAGCTTGTCTTTATCATCGCTTCCCGCTACGCGGTAAAATCCGTCAAACAGGAGTTTGCGGCCCGTTGCTCGGAATTGCGCTTTTGCGGATTCGAACGTGATGCTTTGTTGTTCGAAGCGGGCATCGTTCATTTGACACGCTAAAAAGCGGTTGTAAATCAGGCGGTAGAGCTTGATTTCGTCAGGTTTGAGATAAGTGGCTGCCACATCAGGGGTAAACGTAAGCATCGTCGGTCGGATAGCTTCGTGGGCTTCCTGCGCTCCCTTGGCCTTTTTGACGTAGACTTTCGCTTTTTCGGGAAGATACGCTTTGCCGTAGCGCTCCAAGATCACCTCGCGTGCCCCGTCGACCGCTTCGGCAGCCAGATTGAGCGAGTCCGTACGCATATAGGTAATGACCCCGCTGGTTCCTTCGGGGGTTTTGACCCCTTCGTACAACGCCTGTGCGATCATCATCGTTTTCTTCGGCGAGAATCCCAACTGCGAAGAGGCAGCCTGCTGCAGCGTCGAGGTCATAAACGGAGGAGGGGTGGAACTTTTACGCTCTTTGGTCTCGATCTCGCCGACTTTGAACGCTTCGCCTTTGATCGTTTGGACGATCCGCGCAGCATCATCGCCTGTTTTAATCGTCAGTTTGTCGATCTTTTCCCCTTCGAAAAGAGACAGCGTTGCTTCGATGTCGGGGTTGAACACCGTGTCGATGCTCCAGTACTCTTCGGGAACAAAAGCACGAATCTCGCGTTCTCTGTCAACGACGATTTTAAGCGTCGAAGACTGAACCCGTCCGGCGGAGAGCCCTTTTTGGATTTTCGATGCCAGCAGAGGAGAGAGCTTATAGCCCACGATACGGTCCAGCAGACGGCGGGCCTGCTGGGCGTTAACACGGTCCATATCGATGGTGCGCGGAGTCTCTAATGCGTGAGTGATCGCTGTTTTGGTGATCTCATGAAAGACGATTCTCGGCAGGGACTCTGGGTCTTTGTCGATGGCGTGGGCGATGTGCCAGCCGATTGCTTCTCCTTCGCGGTCCTCATCGGTCGCGATATAGATCGTATCGCTTTTTTTCGCGAGTTCCTGAATTTGTTTGACCGTAGCGGTGCTGTCTTCGCTGATCCGGTATTCAGGGATCAGGGTTTCCTGATCAATTTTAATTCCGAAGCGGTTTTTCGGCAAGTCACGAATGTGTCCTTTGGAAGCGATTACTTCGTACTCTTTGGAGAGAAAGTTTTTAATGGTCTTGGCTTTGGCCGGAGACTCGACGATGATGAGTTTCAAATAGTCAATCCTATATATATGGATAATGTTGCCGATAAATTTCGAAAGTGTAACAAAAAAATTTGTAAAACCGCTAAAGTTTTTTTTTCAAGGCCCGATATAGTGTATAGCAGCAAGGACGCTGAAAACAAACAGGGCCGAAGGGTTCTGACGATAAAGGATATATCATGGGTTTCAGAATTAACACAAATATTGCAGCGATGAATGCGCACATGTTTGCACAAAAGACAAATGCGGGTCTCGATAAAAGCTTGGCGAGTCTGAGTTCAGGTCTTCGTATTAACAAAGCGGCGGACGATGCATCAGGTATGTCGATTGCAGACAGCTTGCGTCAGCAGGCACAGGGTCTTGGTCAGGCTATTCGTAATGCGAATGACGGGGTCGGGGTCGTACAGACTGCAGACGGTGCGTTGGATGAATATACCAATATCATTAACACGATTCGTACGAAAGCGATTCAAGCGGCGTCAGACGGACAAAGCACCGATTCACGTGCGGCGATTCAGTCAGACATCGATCGTTTGCTGGAAGAAGCGCAGAACATTGCGTCAACGACATCATTCAACGGTTTGACACTTTTGAACGGCGGTTTCCAGAATAAAGCGTTCCACATCGGTGCGTATTCAGGTGAAACGGTCAAGATCAATATTGACGATGCGCAAATCGCAAGTGTCGGT
>NZ_JQGL01000087.1 GCF_000747095.1 Sulfuricurvum sp. MLSB | reverse complement strand
ATGAACCGTCTCAGCGGTTACAACCTCTCGCTCGGTCAGATCGTACAGGCGACCCAGTCGCTGGCCTACAATGTCCCGGAGATCAAAGGGAAAACCGAGAAGAACGAGATTGTGATGATCGGCGTACGCAACGCGATCGAGAGCATCGAGGATGTGGGGAACATCATCGTTGCCCAGTACGGCGGATCGGCGATCTATCTGCGTGATGTCGCCACCGTCACAGCCGGAAGCGACATCCAGAACTTCAAATCGGCCCTCGTCACCGTGCGCGGCGAAGACGGGAAATTCTCGCCGCTGAAAGATCAGATCACCCTGACCGTTTCCAAATTGCAAGGGACCAACGCCGTCATCATCGCCGATTCGGTCAAAGAAGAACTCGAAAAATACAAAGAGCAGATGAAAGCGCAGGGTATCAGTTACGTCATCACCCGCAACGACGGCGAACGGGCGAACGAAGCGGTCAACGAACTCGTATTCCACCTGATCCTCTCCATCGTTATCATCGCCATTCTCCTCGTATTCGTTTTAGGATGGCGCGAATCGCTGATCGTGACGTTTACCGTTCCGGCGATTTTGGCGATCACCCTTTTTATCGCCTACATCACGGGGCAGACGGTGAACCGGATCACCCTCTTTGCGTTTTTGCTCTCACTGGGGCTTCTCGTGGATGCGGCGATCATCGTTATCGAAAATATCCATCGCCATTTCCATTCACCGGGTGCGGCAGATCAGGATGCGCATGAATTGATGGTGGAAGCGACCGATGAAATCGGTGCGCCGACCAACATCGCAACGCTGGCCATCATCCTCACCATGGTACCGATGGCATTTGTCGGGCAGATGATGGGGCAGTTTATGAAGCCGATCCCCGCCAACGTCCCCGTCGCACTGATCGCATCGCTCTTTGTGGCCTATATTTTTACCCCGTATCTGGCGGTACGGCTTCTTAAAAAACCCGATCATCACGCAGAGGTTCACTGATGTATAAAAAACTTGAAAATTATCTGCTGGATATTCTCAACACCCCTTCCAAGAAAAAAAAGGTGTTATGGGGGACGCTTGGCGCGTTTATTGTTTCGGTAGCCCTGATTCCGAGCGAGCTTGTACTGGCCAAGATGCTTCCGGGGAAAAATAACGATACCTATTCGGTCTACATCGACCTTCCCGGCGGCAGCTCGATCGAGCAGACACGCGACGTCAGCGAGTGTGTCGTCGGCATTTTGCAGCAAGAAAAAGAAGCGCTGGACGCCGAAGTCTTTTTGGGAGCCGGTGCGCCTCTGGATTTCGCGGGACTTATCAAAGGTTCGCATTTTAAAAATTCCGAAAACGTTGCCGAAGTGGTCGTCAATTTGACGAAAAAACATGACCGTGACGAACCTTCCTATATGATGGTGCAACGGCTGCGTCCCGTAATCGTCAAACAATGCGAAAGCATCTATCCGCAAACGAGCATCAAATTTATCGAACCCCCTGCCGGCCCTCCGACGATGGCCGCCATCGTCGCCGAGGTCTACGGTAACAATGCCGACGGTATCCGCCACCTGAGCGAACGGGTCAAAGGGGTATTTACCAAAACCGAAGGGCTTGTGGACATCGACATCATGCAAGACGAAATCTACGACAAATTCGAGATACGGGTCAATACCGATAAAATCAGCCTTTCGGGTCTGGACATCAAGCAGGTCAACGATATCCTCTATCTGGCATTCGAGGGGATGGGCGTAGCGGTCAAAAACTCCCAAAAAGCGACCGATCAGATCCCTATTTTTCTGACGTTGACACCCGAAGGGAAAAAATTCGCCTCACGTGACAAAACGGCGATCGAATACAAACTCGCCGGGCTGAAACTGATGAACCAGATGGGGATGATGGTCCCCATCACCGAAGTCGTCGAGATCGTTCCGGTCAAATCCAATCCGATGATCGTCTCCAAAAACCTCCATCAAATGACGAACGTCCTGGCCGAAACCGACATGGTTTCTCAGGTTTACCCGCTGATGGATGCCCGTACGATGATTTTAGAAACGTTTACCGATGAATACGACATTCACAAAATCGGACTGTTCAACCTTGAACTGATTGACAAAAAAACCCATGAGCGCTATGAGCTGCTGTGGGACGGAGAAATGGAGGTAACCCTCGATACGTTCGTCGATCTTGGAGGCGCGTTTATCGCCGCACTGATATTGATCTTTTTGCTGATGGTAGTTTATTACAAAAGCTTCGTTTTGAGCGGAATCGTCTTGCTGGGCAGTTTTCTCTCCATCATCGGAGTCATTTTCGGCCATCTGATCATGGATATTTTTAGCGCCGATACGTTCTTCCTCACCGCAACGTCACTGATCGGATTTATCGCCCTGATCGGGATCAGCTCGCGCAATTCGCTGTTGTTGATCGACTTTACCAAATCGCTGATGGTGGACAAAGGGATGCATAAAAAAGAGGCGATCGCCTATGCAACCGCTACCCGTGCCAAGCCGATTTTCCTGACCGCCGCGGCGATCATCCTCGCATCCACGCTCCTGGCCAGCGATGCGGTATTCGGAGGGCTCGGTGTTTCACTTATTTTTGGTACAATTGCGGCAGTTATCGCCTCTTTGATTGTTGTCCCGGTTCTGATCGACAATTCCGATCTGGAACGTCATTTTAACTTTCACGAGCGTACTGAAGTATCGATTATGGAGCCTTGATTGCCTAAATATCCCCCGGTAACGAAATTTACTGACAATGTGACGAATACGCTGGTTGAAGTCGCAAATAGCCGGGGGATAACCGCTGATGCCCTTGATTTCGACCTTCTTTCGTATGAAACCTATTATGAGGGAACGGTTGATGAAGAGTGGCAGTTGCTTAAAGGCAACGATCTCCTCAGCGAAACGACGGAAATCGAAATCCGCTCAAGCACGTTTCTCCTCCGCCAAGAATATGAGATCCGTATTCATCCCAGCAAACCCCGCCCGTATCTGAATCTTCGTTTCAACCTCGCCACCGACAAATACAAAAGCAAAATCGTAGCGCTCATCGATCCGAAATCGGAAATTCCCCTCAAAAAAGGGGTGCAGGAATGGATTAAAGAGGCTATTTGGAACAAACAGCTTCGGCACGGGTTTATGATCGGGCTTTACGATCAAAACCTGGACAAAGAAATCACCCGCCTTCTGATGAAAATACAAAAAGAAGGACCACTCACTGCGCCGTACCGCCTTCCGGTAGGAGAGTTTTTCCCTCCGGTACCTCCGATTGATGACAAAGTGATCCTGCACTATAAAAATCTCAAAAAACAAAATAATTTTATCGACGGGGTCAAACCGGGAGATTTGCTGTTGGAGTATATTTTCCCTAAAAACGGACGGGACGGACGCGGATGCGACGGACACCATATCGCCGTACTCGAGCCGCTTTCCCGCCATGCGGGGCTGATTATGGTCGACGATGAAACGATCACGACCGAACAAGACGACGACAGTATCCGCTTTTACGCCCGAATTTCAGGATACGTACAGCGACTGGAAGGGGTGTTCAGTATTTCTCAGGAACTCCACATCGAATCGGCAAGTCTGCGCGATACCGGCTCCATCGAAGCGGGGATTGACAAAGAAATTTCCCTCAAAGTCAAAAAGAACGAAGCGAACGAAGATTCCATCGGCATCGGGGTCAACATTGACGTGCAAAAACTAAACGTCAGCGGAACCGTCGGCGCCCATGCCAAAATTCAGGCGTGCGAACTCCATATCGGAGCCCAAACGCATAAAAAGACAAATATCCATGTAACCAAAAAAGCCAATATCCATCTTCACCGCGGCAATCTGAAAGCCAAAGAGGCCGATATCGAGATTCTGGAGACAGGACGCGTCGAAGCCGACATTGTACGGGTTAAGAAAATGGTCGGCGGGGAGATTGTCGCCCGGATCATCGAAGTTGACACCCTTTATTCCAACGGCCGTCTAACCGCCCTTGAATCCATCGAGATTCAAACGATCGAAGGGGACGGAAACAATCTCATCATTGATCCCCGTGCCATCGAAGCGTACCAGGAGAATCTCGAAGCCATAGAACTCGAAATCCGAACCCGCACATCCCGTCTCCAGCAACAAAGCAAGGAGTTTATCGCAAAAGAGATCTCTTTTAAAGATAAGAACAACCGTATTAAACATTTTCAGGAACGAATCAAGGATGCCGTCAGAAGCGGAAAATCACCCATGAGAGCCGACATCGTACGCCTGCAACAATACCGAACCGAATTTGAAAACCTGAAGCAGGAAGAAGAACGTCTCAGCGATGAGAATGAGCGTCTGCAACGCCTGAAAGAGGAACTCGATACTCTCTACGAAGCCGATCTGCATGCCGTTATCACCCATCACGGTACGTATAACGGACATACAAGGGTTGTGTTCATCGATCCGAAAACCTCTCAAGAATACATTCTTACCCCCCAAAGAAAAGCGACCCATATCCGCTTACGGCGCGAAGGGGACGAGAAACAGCTCCTATTGGAATCCTAAAAGTATTTACCTCGTTTAAGATGCCTCGGAGGGTTTTATGTTTTTGAGGTAAAACTCTCTCATGAAATTATCCGACTTGACTTTAACCACGCCCTATCTGGAACTTGATCCGATCTTTTATCACGAATCGGCTCCGACGTCGCTTAAAAACCCCCGTCTTGTCAGCCTCAACCCCGCAGCCGCGGAACTGCTTGGACTCGCACCTGAGGAACTCTCGTCTGCTGAAACGGTAGCACTTCTTAACGGCCAATCCCAACTAAACGGATCACGCTTTTACGCGATGTGCTATGCGGGACATCAATTCGGCCATTACGTTCCGAGGCTCGGGGACGGCCGCGCCATCAATCTGGGCAAAGCAAACGGCTGGAACCTTCAGCTCAAAGGCTCCGGGCAAACCCTCTATTCCCGTCAGGGAGACGGCCGCGCGGTACTGCGTTCCTCGATTCGGGAATATCTGATGAGCGAAGCGATGGACGGTCTTGGAATTGCGACTTCCAGAGCGTTGGCCATCATCACGTCGGACGAAAAGGTCGCCCGCGAACGCTGGGAAAAAGGCTCTATCGTTCTGCGTCTGGCACCTTCATGGATACGGTTCGGAAGTTTCGAGTATTTTTTTCACGCCAACCGCCATGCCGAGCTCGAAAAGCTTGCCGATTTTCTGATACGCGAATCGTTTCCCGAACTTGTCGGAGCCGAGGAACCCTATCTGAAAATGTTCGCCGAAATCGTTCGTCGTACGGCCGAGCTGATCGCGCAGTGGCAATCGGTAGGATTCAACCACGGGGTCATGAATACCGATAATATGTCGGCAATCGGTATCACGATCGATTATGGACCGTTTGCGTTTATGGACACGTTCGAGAGCGGCTATATCTGCAACCATACCGACACTTACGGCCGCTACAGCTATGACAGCCAGCCGGGAATCGGATTGTGGAATCTCCAGCGTCTGGCACTCGCGCTTTCTCCCCTGATACCGCAAGACAAACTCGAAGCCGAGCTGGAACGCTATGCGCCCTGCTTCACGACCAAACTTCTCGAACTTTTGCGCGCCAAACTGGGGCTGGACGAAGCTCAGGAGAGTGATGGCGATTTGTTCCGTTCTCTCTTTGCCATGATGGAAAACGCCCAAATCGACATGACGCCGTTTTTTCGAACCCTCAGCCGATACGATGGGAAGCGAAGCGCTCTTCTTTCGCTGGCGCTCTCTCCCGATCCGCTGAACGCCTGGCTCGACCGATACGATGCACGGTTGTCACTCAACACCTCATCGACGGATGAGAGACACGTACGGATGCTTCGCACCAATCCTAAATACGTTCTGAAGAACCATATCCTTCAAGAAGCGATTACTCGTGCCGAAAACGAAGATTTCACCCTCGTGAACGATTTGCTCCGTATCGCCCGCGACCCGTACGGGGAACACGAATCTTTCGAGCGGTACGCTCTTCCGACTCCGCCGTCATTGAACAACCTCAAACTGAGCTGCTCCTCCTAAAGCCGAGCGGCAAAACTGATTATTTAATCACCACATTATCGTAACCGATCGGTAACCGTCAATTCATTGATTAATAATTGATCAACAAAACCGCTTACAATTTTTGATTGCCTTTTATACTGTCACAGCGATAATTTATGAGGAGTTTTAATGCAGCGCGATCACCTCATCGGCTATATGTCCGATGTGCAGAATTTTGAAAAGAATATGAGTTCACTTTCGGATAAATGGGATCTTTTGACCCTTTTGGGGTCCATGTCCAACATCGGGATGGATACCAGCGAAACCCGAAAAGCATTCGAAGACCTTCTCGATGAACCTCTGGTTCGTCTGATTCAAGAAACGTTTAACAAAAGTCTTGATGAGCTCTCGTCCAAAGCACAATCGGCGATTGACATCCTGATCCGCAACCTTTTTGAACGAACGGCCGATATCGGATTTCTCGCAACGGATGACGATATCCGAAACTACCTGCACTTTTTGACCATGGCCGAACGCTCCGCTTCCGAAGAGCTGCGCCAGATCAAAATGGAAAAAAAAGAAGCCCTGACCGAGCGCTTCGCCGAATACGTCGCCAAATACAGCGTCTATGAGAACATCATTCTCCTCGATACCAAAGGCCGCGTCCTCGTCCAGCTCGATCACGACAATCCGGTCACAACGACCAAAGACCCGCTGCTCGCCGAATCGCTTAAAACGCATCAGGGATACGTGGAGACCTTTCGAGCCACCGACCTGACCCATCACAAACCCTCTTTGATCTATTCATACCGGGTATGCGACCCCTCAACCGACGAAGCGCTCGGCGTATTGTGTCTCGTTTTCCGATTCGAAGACGAACTCCGAAGCATCTTCCGCAAACTCACCCGCGAGAACCCCTACATCGCGTTGGAGCTGTTAGATCCTGATGGAAGCGTCATCGCTTCCTCTTCGCCGCATCATGTTCCGGTCGGCTCCACGCTCGAAGCACGCAACAGCGACTCGCATCAGACCTATTACGCCGGATTCGAATACCTCTACAAAGCGGTAAAAACCAGCGGCTACCAAGGGTATGCCGGCCCCGGCTGGATCGGCCATGCGATGGTTCCGATGCATTTAGCATTCCGTTCCTCGGCCCATAAAACGCTGGATGCGAATCCTCTTTTTGACAAAGTTGCCAATACGACCGACTATTTTCCGCAGGAACTCAAAGAGATTCTGGAAAAAGCGAAAAAAATCCAGACCGAGCTGGACATCACCGTCTGGAACGGTAACGTCCAGATCGCCAATGCCTCTAACAAAGAGAACCCTTTTACCAAAGCGCTGTTGGGCGAGATTTCCAAAACGGGCGAAGAGACAAAACAGGTCTTTGAGCATACCGTCACCAACCTCAACACTGCCATGCTTGAGCGCTATCTCGAAGATCTACGGTTCCAGTCCTCACTGGCAATCGACATCATGGACCGCAACCTTTACGAGCGGGCCAACGACTGCCGATGGTGGGCGCTCACCACAACGTTCAGAGAGCTGTTGGGACAACGCGACCTTAGCAGTTCCGAGCGGGAAAAAATGGGCTCGATCCTCAGCTACATCAATGCACTCTATACGGTCTACAGTACGATGTTCCTGTACGACCGCGACGGCACGATCGTCGCCGTTTCCAATCCTGCTGATGGGCATTACGTCGGAAGAAAAGTAGGCCATTCGTGGGCTTCGGACACGCTGAGACTTCAGACGACCCAGGAGTACGTCGTGTCGGACTACGAGCAGAGCACATTTTACGATAACGACTATACGTATGTCTACAACGCCTGCATCCGCAATTTTGAAGGAGAAAGCGTCGGAGGCATCGGCATCGTATTCGACTCCAGACCTCAATTTGAGGCGATGCTGCATGACATCCTCCCCAAAAACGATCTGGGTGACGTCAAAGACGGTATGTTTGCCCTCTTTATCGATCGACGCGGGCGTGTTCTCTCATCAACGGACACATCAATTGCCGTAGGATCATCGCTTCCTCTCCCCGATTCGATACTCGAACTTCCCTGCGCTCAAAGCAATGCGCAGATGATCGCCCACAACGGCCTGTATTATGCGGTAGGAGCAACCTGCTCGAGCGGATACCGCGAATACAAACACAGCGACGGCTACCGTAACGACGTTATCGCCGTTCTTTTTCATCCGATCGGAGAATGTGCCCTGGAGAACACCGAAAGCTCTCAGCGACGAACCTATGTCTATCCAAAACCGAGCGGATTGGAAGAGACGTGCGAAATTTCGACGTTTTTCATCGGCAGTACCCTTTTTGCGATCGAATCCAAAGAGGTCGTCTGTTCGCTGATGCATCAAGAACTCACGCCGATTCTCCACGCCAGCGAATACAACCTCGGGGTCATTGGTTTTGACAAACGGATGGTGAGCGTCATTTCACTTGCCAAGCTGATGGGGATGGAGAAAAAATACGACAAAGAAAAAGATACGATTATCGTCGTCAAAGCCGACATTGACGGTCAGATTCTCCATCTCGGTCTGGCAGTAGACGCGATTTACAGCAGCCCGGAAGTTCCGTTGCGCTCCATCAGCCATTACAGCAACGTCCTCAAAAACGAGAACTCTTTGACCAAAGCGGTCATCATCCCCGACCGCGCCGAGGATTTCGGGAACGAAATGATTTCGATCATCGACATTCCGAAAATTTATATGCAGCTCGTGCAGCCCTACTCCCGCCCGCTCAACCGTGTCATGGCCTAACGGGCGCAGAAGCGGCTGCTTCTGTGCCCGTATCAATTTAATTTAACAGTAAGCGTAGTAGAATCGTTCATTCTCGCATCGGGAGAAATCATGAATTCTACAACAGACACGATCGACGCCAATGAAGCGGTTGCCCGAATCGCCTACAAACTGAGCGAAGTGATCGCCATCTACCCCATCACCCCCTCCTCGCCGATGGGGGAACTCAGCGATGCCTACCACGCACGCCACGAAAAAAACATCTTCGGTACGGTCCCCGACGTTATGGAGATGCAAAGCGAAGGGGGCGCGAGCGGCACCGTTCACGGCGCACTGCAAAGCGGAGCGCTGACAACGACCTTTACCGCCTCGCAGGGATTGCTGCTGATGATCCCGAACATGTACAAAATCGCCGGAGAACTCACACCTGCCGTGTTTCATGTCGCTGCCCGCTCCATCGCGGCGCAGGCGCTCTCCATTTTTGCCGACCACAGTGACGTCATGGCCGTACGGCAGACGGGGTTTGGCATGCTGTGTTCCAACAGCGTGCAGGAAGCGCACGATTTTGCCCTGATCGCACAAGCCGCTACGCTGGAGTCCAGAATTCCGTTTGTCCATTTTTTCGACGGTTTCCGTACCTCTCACGAAATCAACAAGATCACTTTGCTAAACGACGATACCCTCAAAGCGATGATCGACGGCCAACTCCTTAAAGCCCACCGGTCCCGTGCCCTCACCCCGGACAATCCGTTCATCCGCGGTACCGCCCAAAACCCCGACGTCTATTTTCAGGGACGCGAGAGCGTCAACCGTTACTACGATGCCGCCGCAGGGATCGTCGAATCGGCGATGAAACGGTTTGAATCTCTCACCGGGCGCGGTTACCGCCTCTTCGATTACGTCGGTGCCCCCGACGCGGAACGTCTTATCGTGCTGATGGGTTCGGGTGCCGAATGCGCCCACGAGAGTGTCGAATATCTTGTTTCCCAAGGGGAAAAAGTCGGGGTACTCAAAGTACGCCTCTACCGGCCTTTTTCCCTTTCTCACTTCGTCGCGGCGCTTCCTCCCACCATCCGATCCGTCGCCGTACTCGATCGCACCAAAGAACCCGGTTCCTTCGGCGAGCCTCTTTATCTCGACGTCATGAGTGCATTGGGCGAAGCCTCCATGAACGGGTCATTGGGATTTGCGATGCCCCGCGTCATCGGAGGACGTTACGGCCTCTCGTCCAAAGAGTTTACCCCCGCAATGCTCAAAGCGGTGTTCGACGAACTCGCCAAGCCTGCTCCCAAAAACCGTTTCACGATCGGCATCATCGACGATCTGACCCATACAAGTCTGGAGTGGGATGAGACCTTCACCCTTCCCTCCGAGGGGACGTTCGAGGCGATCTTCTACGGCCTCGGTTCGGACGGAACCGTCGGGGCAAACAAAAACTCGATCAAAATCATCGGCACTGAAACCCCCTCCTACGCGCAGGGATATTTCGTCTACGATTCGAAAAAATCGGGATCGATGACGATATCGCACCTGCGCTTCGGCCCCCGGGAAATCCGCAAGACCTACCTGATCCAAAAGGCCGATTTCATCGCTTGCCACCAAAGCGTCTTTATGGAAAAATTCGACATCCTCTCCCACGCCAAAGAAGGGGCGGTCTTTTTGCTCAATTCCCCCTTCGGCGCAGACGAGCTCTATCGCCGCCTGCCGCGACGCGTGCAGGAACAGCTAACCCTCAAAAAAATCAGGATGTTCGCGATAGACGGTTACCGCGTCGCCAGAGAAAACGAGATGGGAAACCGCATCAACACGGTGATGCAGACCTGTTTTTTCGCGATCTCCGGCGTGCTTCCGCGCGAAGAAGCGATTAAAAAAATCAAAGAGAGCATCCACAAGAGCTACGGCAAAAAAGGCGAAGCGATCGTCCGCAAAAACTATGCCGCCGTCGATGCGACGCTGGCCAACCTGTTTGAAGTCCCCCTCACGGGAGCCGATTCCTCCATAGCGATGGAGCCTCTTCTCAAAGGCTCTTTTGACTCCTTTGTTGCCGACGTGACCGCCCGCCTCGTTGCGGGCGAGGGAGACCGGGTCCCGGTAAGCATGATCCCCGAGGATGGAACATGGCCGAGCGGAACGACGCAGTATGAGAAACGCAACATCGCACTGGAAGTTCCCTTCTGGGATCCGCAGAGCTGCATTCAGTGCAACAAATGCGTCCTCGTCTGCCCCCACGCCGTCATACGCACGGGGATCGTCGACGAACCGGCTCTTGCCGAAGCACCCGAGGGGTTTGCGTCGGTACAAGCCAAAGGGAAAGAATTCGGCGACACGGAGCGCTTTGTCTTGCAAGTCAGCGTCGAAGACTGTACCGGATGCGCCCTGTGCGTCGAAATGTGTCCCGCAAAAAACAAATCGCAGGCCAACCTCAAAGCGATCAACATGGTGCCCCAATACCCGCTGCGCGATTCGGGAAGCCGTCAATGGGCATTTTTTACCTCGCTGAGCCTGATCGATCGTTCCCGTTTGGAACAGTCCAAAGTCAAAGAGAGCCAATTCCTCGAACCTCTGTTCGAATTCTCCGGCGCCTGTCCGGGATGCGGCGAGACCCCTTATATCAAGCTCGCTTCCCAACTCTTCGGCGACCGCATGATCATCGCCAACGCGAAGGAAGAGGTCCCGCTTGGTCGAATTCGCTGTTTGAGGACAATGCCGAGTTCGGGCTCGGATTTCGTCTGGCCATCGACCACCACACCGCCCATGCGCAGGAATTGCTGCGCGAACTCAGAGCGGATGCGGGTGAGGAGCTGTGCGAGGCGATCCTGTCCGCCGACCAAAGCGGCGAGCCGGAAATATTCGAACAGCGCAAACGGGTCGACGAACTCAAAAAACGTCTCGAAACCCTGCAAGATGCCAAAGCACGGATGCTGGTCGAACTGGCCGATTACCTCTGCAAAAAATCGGTCTGGATCATCGGAGGGGACGGCTGGGCGTATGACATCGGCTACGGCGGGCTTGACCATGTCCTAGCCAGCGGCAAAAACGTCAACATACTGGTTCTGGATACGCAAGTGTATTCCAACACCGGAGGGCAGCAGTCCAAAGCGACTTTTACCGGCGCCGTCGCCAAATTTGCCGCCGAAGGCAAAGCCCAAATGCCCAAAGACCTCGCCATGATGGCGGTCGCATACGAAAACGTCTACGTCGCCCGTGTCGCGATGGGTGCGAGCGATACCCAGACGCTCAAAGCGTTCATCGAAGCCGAGCGCTACGACGGACCGTCCATCATCATCGCCTATTCGCACTGCGTCGCCCACGGCTACGATCTGCGCTACGGCATGGATCAGCAGAAAAAAGCGGTCGAATGCGGATTATGGCCGACGTTCCGATACAATCCCGCCCTCGCCAAAGAAGGCAAAAATCCGATGACCCTCGATTACAAAGGGCCTCAGATCGGCGTCAAAGAGTTCATGTACAACGAGACGCGCTTCAGCATGGTCGATAAAATGAACCATGCCAACGCCGAGACGTTCCTCGCAACCGCATCCGAACATGCCCGGCAGATGTGGCGGCGCTACCAAAATCTCGAACAGCTGTGGGAATCTCCCGCACAAGGAGAAGAATCATGAACCTGAAAACATCCTATATGGGATTCGAACTCAAAAATCCCCT
>NZ_JQGL01000086.1 GCF_000747095.1 Sulfuricurvum sp. MLSB | reverse complement strand
TCCAGATCAACGAATCGTTTCGCGAGATACTGAACGAGCCGTGGCTGGAGCGCCACCTGCACATTGCGATACAACACAGTTCGGATGCGATGCTGCGGCTGATGAACCGCCGCAACCGGATCGGCAGCGATATCGAGCTTTTCTCGATGCTGCATGACAAAGGGTTTGCGCTCGGAACCGATTTTATCGTCGGCCATCCGGGAGAAAGCGATGCGATCTGGAGCGAAGCGATGGAAAATGTGCGCCGTTTGCATCTGACGCACATCCATCCTTTTACCTATTCCAAACGCGACGGAACACCGAGTGCCGTGATGAAACCCGAAGTCAACGGAACCGTTGCCGGCAAGCGGATGAGTGAATTGAGCGCTCTTATCGAGGCTAACAACCGTGCTTTTCGTGCGCAGGTAAACTCGCCGTTGGAGGTACTCGTTGAAAGCGGCGAAAACGGACGATACAGCGGATACGATCAGTATTTCAACAAAGTTGTGATCGAATCGGCAGAAGATCTCTGCGGCGACTGGATCACACTCGAACATTACGAGGTAGACGATGACTATAACCTGGCCAAACACTAACCGAAATCAGATGATTCTCCTTATTTCAGGGGGAATTATCCTGTTATTGCTGTTGTATGCTCTGTTACGCGACGGTGCCGACACCGTTACGCTCGAAGAAGCAAGCCGGCTGATCGAAGGGCAGCAAATCGAAAAAGCCTATAGCGATGATGGTTATACCTATTTTGCCACCAAAGAAGACGGCGTCGTCAAGATCGCCTCGTCTCAGCTTCCCGCCGATCTTACATCGCATTTGGTCATTGAACCCAAAGGGGGAAGCGGCTGGGGCTGGTTTCTCTTTTTCGTTGCGCTGATCGGCGGAGCGGGATATTGGGCTTGGAGAAACCGGCTCGGATTCGAGGACGAGGAATTGCCTGTCGAAACGGTGCGTCATGCCGGTGCGGCGGCAGAGCAGAGCGAACCGGTTTCCTCGACGATTGCTCCGGTTAAATCGACGGTCCGTTTCAGCGATATCGGTGGGATCGGTGACGTCAAAGAGGAACTTGAGGAGATTATCGATTTTCTGCGTAATCCAAAGCGTTATTACAGTTTCGGCGCCCGTATGCCGCGGGGTGTCTTGCTTGTAGGGCCTCCCGGGGTAGGAAAAACGATGATCGCCAAAGCGGTCGCCGCCGAGGCAGACGTACCGTTTTTCTACCAAAGCGGCGCGTCGTTCGTTCAGATTTATGTCGGAATGGGGGCAAAGCGGGTCAGCGAGCTTTTCTCCGCCGCCAAGAAAAACGCTCCGGCGATCATCTTCATCGACGAAATCGATGCGGTCGGCAAAAAACGGGGCGGAGAACGCAACGACGAGCGTGAAGGGACGCTGAACCAGCTGTTGACCGAGATGGACGGATTCGAAGACACCAGCGGTATCGTCGTGATCGCCGCGACCAATAATATCGACGTGATGGATGCCGCACTGTTACGCGCAGGACGGTTTGACCGTCGCGTTTTTGTCGAACTGCCTACGGCAACCGAACGCGAAGCGATATTGAACAAATACCTTCGTCATATTCCGCATGAGCTTTCCGTCGCCGATGTGGCAAAAATGACGGTCGGGTTCAACGGCGCTTCTCTCGCGGCGCTGGTGAACGAAGCGGCTTTGTTATGTCTGCGCCAAAAAGAGATTCAGGTACGCCTTGAACACTTTCTTGCCGTCAAAGACAAGGTGATGTTCGGGAAAAAGAAAATCGCCATGCTCAGCGACGAACAGCGCCGTTATCAGGCGCGTTATCAGGCGGGGAAAGTCTTTGCCGCGACGTGGTTCGACCTCCCTTACGAGAAAATATCGCTCAGCAACGACACAATCACGCCGCCGACGGCCGAGCCGCTTCTCAAACACGAGATCGAAGCGCACGTGCGGGTTCACCTCGCGGGAATAGCCGCTTCGAATCTCCGTTTCGGCGAACACGCGAGCAATGCGTCGCACGACGTTCGGGCGGCGGAAGAGCTTGTTCATGCAATGGTCTATGAATACGGGATGGGAAGTTCGATCCTCCCCGGTACGGAAGACGAATCAAAACTGACCGAACGCCTGTATCAGGAGATATTGACGTTGTTGGAACGGCACGAAAAAATCGTCGCCAAATTCGAAGCGATCCTCGAAGAATACGAGCAGATTTCCAAATCGCTGGCCAAAGCGACGATGAATGAGATTCTTTAGCGGTTTTTCCCTCCAAGGGGATCGGCACTTTTTCGAGCCGTATCTGAAAAAAAGCGATTATACCGTCGCGGGATTCAGCTACGGAGCGATCAAGGCGGCCCATTTTGCGGCCGAATCGACGGATCGGATCGATACGCTGCAGCTCTTTTCCCCCGCATTTTTCCAGACCAAAAAAGAGTCGTTTAAACGCCTTCAGATGGGGGGCTATCTCAAAGATCCGGACGGTTATCTGGAGGCATTTTTAGCCAACTGCTTCGCGCCGTGTCCGATGCAGGCGGTAGAAGAGGGCGAACACAATGCGGACGCTCTTCACGAACTCCTTTATTTTGAATGGGACGGAATGTTGATGGAACGTATCCGCTCCAAAGGAACCCGCATCGAAGTGTATCTGGGACTCGAAGACCGGATTATCGACGTGGTGGGAGCACGCGAATTTTTCATCCCGTATGCGACGGTGACGTCGATCAAAAGAGCCAACCATTTTTTACAGGAGTGTACCCAACAATGACTATCCGCATTGGAGTTATTACCGCATCGGACCGCGCAAGCGCAGGGATTTACGAAGATATTTCGGGAATGGCGATTCAGGAGACGATGAAAGACTATCTCAAATCAAAACACGAAATCGTGTACCGCTGTATCCCTGATGACCAGCATACGATCGAAGAGACGATGAGAGAGCTGTGCGACGAGCAGGGGTGCTGCCTCGTCGTCACGACCGGGGGAACAGGGCCTGCGCGCCGCGACGTGACACCAGAAGCGACGGAGAACGTCTGCGAGAAGATGATGCCCGGATTCGGCGAGCTGATGCGTCAGGTGAGCCTCAAATACGTCCCGACGGCGATTCTTTCGCGCCAGAGCGCGGGAATCCGCGGTAAAAGCCTTATCATCAATCTCCCCGGCAAGCCCAAATCGATTCGTGAGTGTCTGGACGCGGTATTTCCCGCCGTGCCATACTGCATCGATTTGATCGAGGGGCCGTATCTAGAGTGCAACGAAGAGGTGATCAAGGCGTTCCGGCCGAAGCAGTAACGCTTAACGAAGGTCGTTACGACGGAAACTCTATCGATGAGGGAAGCTCTTTTGGGGCTTTGATCCGAAGCTGTTTGTTGACGTTCATCCGTCCGTACACCACCTCGAAATCCGAGGGGGAGACACCGAACTCTTTTGCCAGAAAACGGACCATATGATCGGTTGCTTTCCCCGCTACGGGCGCGGCGGTGACGCTTACTTTGAGTTGGTTGCCTTTGACTTTTCCTATCGCGTCGCGCTTGGCGCTGGGGGTACCTAAAATGTTGAGCACCAAAATATCCCCTTCCCACTGATAAAACGTATTGGCGAGAGTTTTGGCTTTCACAAATGGACCTTTCTACGATAAAAAACTAAATGACATTTTATCATATTGACTTTTCGAGGGTAATGAGTACAATATTTAGCATACAGCAAACCGTGAGGAGAGACAACAATGGATCCATTTATGCTCGAAGCCATCCGCGAAGCGGAAAAAGG
>NZ_JQGL01000085.1 GCF_000747095.1 Sulfuricurvum sp. MLSB | reverse complement strand
CTGATGGAAAAAGAGTATCTTCGAACATTGATCATTGAGAATTTTGATAAACTTGATCCGATCGAGCTGATTTATGCGCTTGAGTACAGCGGCGTGCATATCGATAAGACCAAGCTGTAAGAAAATGTGGGGGCTTGGGTAGTCCCTTTACTGCTCTTTGATGGTTGCGTACGCGATAATCAGCAAAATGCTGTAAATCAATAACAATACGAATCCGACTCCCAAGAACATCGTCAAAATTCCAAACAAATACAGCCATGCGGCAATCGTGAAGAGTTTGTTGTCGAATGCGCCGGCAAGGCGGTTGAGGGACTGGAACATAGCGTAAACCGAATAAAGAGCTGCGGCGAATGCTAAGATAGCCATAAAGATGGTTCCGAAACCGAGCGAATCGAGCGAATCAAAGAGTGAAAAGGCCATAGCGCCGAACAAGGTAAAGCTGAGAAAAATCGACATAACGACAACGGCGACAAAGGATTTAACCTGATACCAGAAAAAATCCATTTGGGATTTGTATTGTGCCAAAAGATAAACCCCATACAATTCGATGGCCAAACCGACAAAAGCAAAAAAGGCGGTAGCCGCACCGATCAATGCGACAAATGCACCGAAAGCCGCAATGTAAGCACCCGTTTTGACGTCTGAACCACCTGTCAGATTGGCTACGCCTTGTGCAATCGTATCTGCGGGATTGGATCCTGCGATGGAATAGATTTCTTTCGCTTTATTATCTTCAACGATAAAGTTTACTTTTGTACCGTTTCTCACGTTCGAACTTTTTACATCTTCGCGTTCAAACGTATAGCGCTGTTCGTCATCGCCTAAAATGATCCCGTTTCCCTCAACAATGTTCAAAATTGATCCATTCATCGGAATGCTCCCTTTCTCCTCTAAATAGCAAAACATTTAGCCTGCATTAGACAAGAGTTTACAGAATATTTTAAAATATATCAATATTAAATTTAATTATTTTAGGCAGATCGTCGGCAATGCAGAACTATGCGTTTAGGAATGCGGGCACAGAAGAGAAACAAAAAATTTTGAACTTTGGAAGTATTGTCATAAATAGGGGAATTTAAAGGTGGGTGGCGGACAGAGAGGGATTCGAA
>NZ_JQGL01000084.1 GCF_000747095.1 Sulfuricurvum sp. MLSB | reverse complement strand
AATAGTCCCGGATCTTCTCCAGCGAGGAGTCGACGCAGACGTTTCGGCCGGGTACGCCGAACAAAGGGATCGAGCGATCAAAATCATCCGTGCGAGAGTAGATCAGTACATCGGGAGCCTTGCCGCCCGCAAGCCTTGCGTCGAGCGTCGGCCGGTCCGTTCGCACCGTATTGCCGCCGATCACCAGCAGATCGCATTTGTCTCTGAGCGCGTGAACGTGCGTACGCGATGCGAGCGAGCTGACCGTACCGCCGTCAATCGTCCCGTCAAGCCGCTGCGCCCATTTGAAAAAAACGAACGGCCCGTCCTGCCAGCGGAGAAACGGTTCGAGCAGAGTGCGCCCCTCCTCTTCCATAATGCCGAACGTACAGGCAATGCCGGCTTCGGAAAGCAGGCTTCCGCCTCCCGCAGCTTCGGGGTTAGGGTCTTTTGCACTGATAAACACCCGGCGTATTCCCAGATCGCGGATCAGCAATGCGCACGAGGGGGTCTTGCCGCTGTGCGCGCAAGGCTCAAGCGTAACCGCCATCGAAACGTTGCGGAAAATCCCGCCGTGGTGCGTTCGCAGGTACTCGTGGATAAAAGCCGAATCGTCGCTCTGCGCAATGGCAAAATCATTCGTAAGGAAGGCGTAGGCGTCGCGCAATGCATAGACTTCCGCATGGGGGCCTCCGGCACGCTTATGGGCGCCGACCGAGAGAATTTGGCCTGACTCGCCGATGCAGACGGCACCGACGGCAGGGTTTGGAAAAGTCAAGAGCTGGTATTCCCACGCCGCATCGAGCGCAAGTTTCATAGGGTTGAGAGGGGTAAGGGCGTCCATTACCACTCGAAGTAGGTTTTAGCCTTGCTGATGGAGCGGAAAGGGATTTTTTGTTCCCCTTCGGAAGTTTTGAGAACGATCTCTTCGTTTTCGACGGCGATCAGTTCCCCTTCGAATTTTGATTTATCGATAGTGCTCAGAGCCACTTTTTCGCCGATGGAGCGTTCAAAATGCTGCAAAGTTTTGAGTTTGCGTTCAATGCCGGGTGAACTCACTTCCAGACGGTATTCTCCGCTCACCGGAGAAGTGACGTCCAGCAACGGAGAAATCAGATGGCTTACCTCGACGCATTGATCCAAGTTTACGCCGCCCGGCGCAGTGACGCTGACACGGAAGATCGTATTCTCGTTTTCGTTCACGATGGCGGTATCGTACAGCGAAAGCCCGATCGACTCTACCATTTTTCGGATATCGGTTTCCAGACTCATTCTTTTTTCTCCTTGGCGATTTTGGCGAACAGCGCTTCGATATTTTTGCTTCTTTCCAGCGTATCGTCAAAAAGGAATGCGAGTTTCGGAGAGCGGAACCATCCCTGCTCGCGCATGCAGTGTTCTTCTATGATCGGACGTGCTTTTTCAAGAAGTTTCAGCAGCATCCGCTGTTCTTCAGGGGTAAAAATGCTTGGATCGAGATAGACTTTCGCGTCGCTTCTCCCTTTGGAGCAGTGGACATCGACAACGTCGACTTCGTGCAAACGCGCATCCGAGAGGAGCGAAATCGCTTCGGGGATCAACTCTTTAAGAACCGATTCGGTCCGTTTGAGTTTAATCTCTGCGGGCGTCACAGCGTTACTTTCGTCTCAATTTTGGTGAAGGTTTCGATAACGTCACCGACTTTGACGTCCGTATAGCCGCTGAGGACGACACCGCAGTCGAATCCTTTGGTAACTTCTTTGACATCGTCTTTGAAGCGTTTGAGAGACGTCAGGTCACCTTCATGGATCACGACGCCATCACGGATAACGCGCACCATTCCGCCGCGAACGAGTTTGCCGTCGACAACGACACATCCGGCAACCGTACCGCCTTTAGGAAGCGGGAACGTATCGCGTACTTCAGCCTGTCCGGTATTTTCTTCGCGGAATTTCGGCGCCATCATACCCGTCAGCATCGCCGTGATATCGTCGATGAGCTGATAAATGATCGAATAGGTCTTGATGTTGACCCCCGTTTGTTTCGCCAACGCGTTGACGTTTCCGGTCGGTCGGACATTGAAGCCGATCAGGACGCAGTTTTCGCTGTTATTGACAAGCGCTACGTCGTTTTCGGTGATACCGCCGACGCCTGATGAAATAACCTCGACTTTGACCTCTTCATTGCGCAGTTCCGCCAACGAAGCTTTGATCGCTTCGAGCGAGCCGTGTACGTCGGTTTTGAGCACCACTTTAAGCGCTTTGAGGCGCCCTTCGGCGATCAGCGACGTCAATTCGTCCAGCGTTGTTTTCGTACTGTGAGAGAGTTCGCGATGACGATCGTATTCGTAGCGTTTTTGAGCGTATTCGCGTGCTTCTTTGTCGCTTGCAACCGCCAGCATGGTTTCACCCGACGGCGGAACTTCGTTCAGTCCGACGACGACCGCCGTCTGGCTCGGCCCGATTTGTTTGAGCTGCGCTTTACGGTCGTTGATCAATGCCCGGACACGCCCGAAAGCGCCGCCGCAGACGATATTGTCACCGATGCTGAGAGTACCGTTTTGAACGATAACGGTCGCAACCGGTCCGCGCCCTTTTTCCAGCGTACTTTCAACGACGACCGCTTTGGCCATTGTATCGGGATTGGCTTTGAGCTCCATCACTTCGGCTTGGAGCAAAATTGCTTCCAGAAGTTCGTCGATACCCGTCATCGCTTTGGCCGATACGCCGACGAATTCAACATCTCCGCCCCATTCAACAGGGTTAAGGCCCAGTTCAGCCATTTGCGCTTTGACCATATCGGGATTGGCGCCCGGTTTGTCCATTTTGTTCACGGCTACGATAACCGGAACGTTCGCGTCTTTGGCGTGTTTGACCGATTCGCGCGTTTGCGGTTTGACTCCGTCATCCGCCGCAACGACGATGACGATAATGTCGGTCAGCTGCGCACCGCGCGAACGCATCGCGCTAAACGCTTCGTGTCCCGGAGTATCGAGGAAAGTGATAAGCTTCCCTTTTTGTTCGACCGAGTACGCACCGATGTGCTGCGTGATCCCTCCGGCTTCGCCGTGGGCCACTTTTGCGTTGCGGATAGCGTCAAGAAGCGATGTCTTACCGTGGTCGACGTGCCCCATGATCGTAATGACCGGAGGACGTTCCTGCATTCCCGCTTCATCCACGATATTCTCTTCGTATGCCTCTTCGAGGTTGAAGGCGTCTTTAGGGTCGATCGTCGTCACTTCGACGCCGAATTCGCTCGCAAGGATCTCGATCTCGTCTTTTCCGAGGAAGTCGTTTTTCGTAACCATCATCCCGAGGTTGAAAAGGATCTTGATCACTTCGGAGAGCGGCTGACGTACTTTTTCGGCGAATTCGTAAACACGGATATCTTCGGGAATCTCAACGTGCGTTACGACTTCGTCTTCTTTGGTTTCTTTCGCATATTTTTTGCGGGCTTCGCGGGCGACTTGACGCGGTTTGTTGCGGTTGGCACCCTGTTTTTTCCCGGCATTGCGGCCGATGGGTTTTTTCTCTTTCGGTTTTTGCGGCTCTTCTTCGGGAACGGCTTTGGCATTCAGATCGCTGAAATCGAGCAATACGACTTGCTCGTCTTCGTAATCCATCGATACGTCCGAAATATCCCCGCCGAAAATATCGAGCTTGACCCCTTGGTCTTTTTTCTGTACCGGAGCGGCACTTTGTGCTTTTTTAGCGCGCTTGGCTTCCAGTTCGCGCTGCGCTTCGGGACTCAACTTGCCGTATTGCGATACGGAAAGGGCGCGTTCTTCGCGCTGGATTGCTTGAACTTCTTCTTCGGTCGGACGTTTTTTCTTGACGATTTTAAGTCCGGACCGCTTCGGCTGTTCCTGTTCTGCGGGCGCGTCTGCTTCGGAGACGACAGCGGTATCGGCGGATGCTTGAGGCGCTTCCTCTTTGATTTCGGCAGAAGGCGCATCACCGGCCGCTTCTTCTTGCGGTGCCGCTTTGGCGGATGATTTTGAGGCGGCCGGCTCTGCGGAAGCGCCGCTCATGATATAGTTCATGATTTGCTCGGCTTCTTCGATCGAGACCGAACTGGAAGCGGTTTTGACATTCAGCCCCATTGCGGCCGCTTTGTCCACTACCTCCTTGGAATTGATACCAAGTTCCTTGGCAATTTCATGAACTCTGACTTTATCCATCATTAACGATGATCTCCTTTAACCGATTCATTAGCATCTCCGTTCCGCCGTTTTTACACTGGCGGGCCAGCTGACCCGGAGTTTTTTTATGGTGAGTGCACGAGGGGCAGAGGTAAAAACTTCTTCCCTCTCCGCCGTAAGGCTCCAGCGAGCCTTCCCGACATTGCAGACGCAAGAGAGCCGACTGCGCGAAACGTTCGCGGCAAACTACGCACATACGTACGGGCTGATGTAACTTTTGCGCCATTATAGCCAATACTTTCTTTATTATCGCTCGACGATCAGACCGTCGTTGTCAAAGCTCAGAATTTTTACCTCGAAATCGGTAAATTCGGCTCTGAATTTTTGGGCCATCGACTCGGCATCCTGATCGTACACCATGTTAAAAAACGTCGAACCGCTTCCCGACAAGGTGCTCATGAGCGCGCCGTTGTCGTACGCCATTTTTTGCACCGCAAAAAGTTCGGGAAGCATTTTCATCCGTATTTTCTGATGAAACCGGTCCTGCGTCGATAAGCGGAGCATTTCCCAGTCCTCATTAAAAAACGCTCCGACCGTCACAGCGGTATGCGCCAGATTGAAAACGGAATTTTCCTTGCTGTACGATTTGGGAAGCGTCGTGCGCGATTTTGCCGTCGAAATCGGCTTGTTCGGAATCACGACGACCGCTTTGAGGTAATCGGGAAGATGCTTTTGCTGAGAAAAAACCTTCTGTTTTTCGACCATCGCCGCATTGAAACCGCCCATAACCGCCGGAGTGATGTTGTCGGGGTGGGACTCGTACACGAGCGCATGGTTGAGGATACGGCGTTTGGATACTTTGACTCCCGCCGCTTCGTGGGCACAGCTGATCGCGCTGACGATTACGGCCGACGAGCTCCCCAAACCGCGAGACATCGGGATCTGGTTGTAAAAGGTAAATTTGAAGTTTTGCCGTTTTTGCGTCAAACGGCGGTAATGCTCATTGAAAATACTGACGAAAAGGTTATTCCCTTTGAGCCGGGGGTTGTTTTCCCCTTCCCCTTTGATGGAAACGGCAAAAAATCTCGACGGAACCAGTTCTACCTGATTGCGCAGGTCGACGGCTAGTCCCAACGAATCGAATCCGGGTCCCAAATTGGCGCTGGTGGCAGGTACGCTGACGAACAAATACTTTCCTTATCCTACGGCATCAATCCCGTAATAGGGGAGATTGTCCGTATCAAAATTTTCCGCATCAATCCGCTTCGGGAGAACAAAGACTCCGCATTCGGGGGATTGGAGCGATTCTAACGTAATGGTTGAGCTATTTTTAACAAAATAGAGCTTTCCAACTGCTTTGATGGGGCAATTTTCGTTAAAAAAGAACGCATCGGTAGCCAAAAGAGGGATTTTTTTGACGATGCTTAGGGTTTTGAGAAAAAGGTACGTCACCTTGATCCCCATAAAACTTCCCGGCCCTTTGGCGTAAATGAACCGCGAAAAAGTGTAGCGTTTGAGCAGTGATTCAAAGATTTCCGACAAAATTTCCGAACTCATCCCCTCGTTTCGAATCTCTTCGATCAGTTCCCCGTCTTTGTAGATGCCTACAAGAACGGGAGATGAGAGGGCGACAACCACCGCATCATGCATACGCTTTGGCCAACTCTTTGGATTCGACGGTTGAAAGTTCGACGATTTCGTAATTTGCGGGGTCTTTAAGCAGTTCCAGCGTCAGCTTATGATTGAGGTCATGGCTGCCGGCAAACGCTTCGTAGTTGCCGATAAAGTTCATTCCGATCAACGACATGTCGCCGATCGCATCGAGGATTTTATGACGGACGAACTCATCGCCGAAACGAAGCCCTTCGGGGTTAAGCACTTTTTTGTCATCCAATACGACGGCATTTTCAAGGCTTCCGCCCAATGCCAGTCCGATTGAGCGCAGATATTGGACTTCATGTACGAATCCGAACGTCCGGGCACGGGCGATTTCGTTTTTGTAGTTCTCTTTCGTAAACTTGAGGACATAACTTTGCTTGTCGATAACCGGATGCGAAAATTTGATCGTAAAATCGTAGCTCATATCGTTGGAAGGGACCAGTTTGACGTACTTGTCCCCTTCTTGAACACTTACTTCTTTTTTGATGCGGATAATTTTTTTGGGAACGTCCTGTGCAACGACTCCCGCTTCGTCAAGGAGCATGCAAAAACTCATGGACGAGCCGTCCATGACAGGGACTTCGTCCGCATCGACGATGATTCGAAGATTATCGACACCGTACGCGTAAATGGCCGAGAGCATGTGCTCGATTGTCGAAATCGTCACCCCTTCGCGTCCGATGACGGTCGCCATTTTGGTGTCGACGACGTTGGCGGGGACTAACGGAATCGTCACACCCGCGTCGCTCCGGTAAAAGACAATACCGCTGTTGGGAGCCAAAGGCTCAAGCCGCAGCCGCACAGGCGAACCTTTGTGCAAACCGATTCCGACGAGTTCGACACTTTTTCCTATCGTTGTTTGCATCATGGTCTGCTTTCCTTCTTTCGGGCCGGATAACCCGATTTACGGTGTGCGAAATCATTTTGCACACCCTCGTTTACTTAAAGCGAATTATACCGTGTTTAGCGTTGGTTGATGATGAGCTTGGCGTTCTCGATCACGCTGGTGATGTTGTCGTAAATCCATTTGGCGTCCATCCACTCTTCAGGACGCACTTCGATCCCCTGCACCAAAATACCGAAGTGGAGGTGATCTCCCATCGCGTAGCCACTAAGCCCTGATTTGGCGATTTCCTGGCCGGCCGCCGCGACATCCCCTTCCTGAACATGCACGTCCGAGCAGTGGCCGTAGAGGGTATAAAGGCCGAAACCGTGATCAAGAATCGGCAGGTTTCCGTAGATACCGTTCATTTGCGAGAATACGACGTTTCCGCCGTTCGTAGCATTGATGGATCCCATTTGTACGCTGGCAAGGTCAAGCCCCATGTGGTAAGCCTGAGAAATATTCTCCTGCCCTTTGTAGCTGTAGATACGGTGATCCCCGAAATCGGCTACTTTTTGTCCGTTCGGCAAAGGATAAAACGGCTGCGGGTTGAAATCGGTGATCAGTTTATTCGACACTTTCGACGTTATCTCGTGAATAATCTTCTCGTTGTTGGCACGGACGGTTTCATTGATGATTTTAAACTGTTGCAGCCGATCATCCACTCCCGCCGTCTCTTCGTATTCGTTTGCCAATTCGGCAATCTTACCGTCCAGAAATTTATCACTGAGTTCAATGTTTGAAACCCGGTATACGTGATCTTTCAGACGGAGCGGTACCGAACTTTTGGTTTCGTTTCCGGCACGGTCGCGGGCAACTACGGTCGCACTAAATGTCGTTTCCTGCACCGGCCATGCCAGCAACGAAGCGTAATAGCCTTCTTTGACGAACGGCTGGGCAATAAACGTTTTTCCGTAGTTGGTTTGAATCTTCAGGCTCTCCATATGCGGATCGGAGGCTTTGAAAATAACGATGGCCGATCCCCCTTTCTGGATCTTATACGAATTGGCGACGATGGAGAGGACCGGGCGGCGCTGATCGATGACAAGGGTGTATTCTTCCTTGAGCGTATTGCCCATAAAAAGACCCCACAGGCTCTGATCCGTTGCTTCAATCGTCAAGGTGACCGAAGCGGCTTCAACCCGGCGAACACCTTTCGGAGGAAGAATTTCGAATGTCTTTTTCGATTCGGCTGATGGCGTGTTGTCTTCAACGACATCCCAAGATTCATGCGGAGTCGCAATAGTCGCTTTGAACGATTTAAGCCCGCTAGCGTCTTCCACGCTTACACGAATAGGCTCTTTAAAATTCCAATACCCTTCATGACTGAGGGTTAATTTCGGGTCTTCGCGTTCAAACATCGGCGAAAATGCCATAAAACCGATTGCGCCTACCACTGCGGCAATCGCAACCCATCCGATAAATCCAGAACCTCTTCGGCCTCTTCTCACTGCATCTCCTTTTGTATCATCGTCATCATCTCTTTTACGAGGTCTTGAATATTTTCATGTACGATCCGTGCTCCGGAACGATGCTTATGTCCGCCGCCGCCGTAACAGGCCATGATTTTGGACGCATCCACGCCTCCGTCCGTTCGCAAAGAGAGTTTGACTCCCCCGCCCGGACGTTCAACATACATCAACGCAACGCGCACGCTGCGCATTCCGAGAGCTTCGTCCAACACCTGTTTGCACTCGGCGATGCTCGCCCCGGTTTCTTCCAAAAGCGTCATGCCGACCTCAAACACGGCAAGCCGCCCGTCTAAAAAAAGACGCATCTGCTTCAGCAGAGCGCCCCGCGCCCGCAGCGATGCCAATGAGCGGCGGCGATAAAGCCACTCGATGCACGCAGCGTGATCGGCTCCGAGCACGAGAAGGCGGTGCGCCATTTCAAACGTTTTGGCATTGCATCCCGGAGCGCTGAAACATTTAGAATCATCCACAAGACCCGCATAAAGCGAAAGCGCCATTTTACCATTGATTTTTATATCATTGGCAACAAAAAAGTCATAAACCGCTTCCGTCGTACTGATGGCACCCGTATCGATGAAATTGTATGTTCCGTAGAAATCATTGCTGTGATGATGGTCAAAGTTGATCAACGGCAGTTCCCGCTCTATCCCAAGCCGCCCGTAACTGCCACAGTCAAAGCTGATCATACAATCCGCATCGTCGGGAAAACGGTCGGTTATTTTCTCAAACCACGGCAAAAACGCAAGATTGGGATTGACATCGGCAGACGTACAAAAGAGGGTCACTTTTTTGCGCAGGCGCAGCAGATAGGAGTAAAAAGCGCATGCCGATCCCAAAGAATCGGCATCGGGGTTTTTATGGGCAATCAGCACGATATGTTCGGACTTCTCGATCAATTCCAATGCCATTTTTTTCCCTCAACCGCTATACTCGAAATGGGGGCGATTATAGCACGCTTTTCTCGAAACGCATCGGGGAGGCTGATTAAAATTTAATCATTACTCCGATGCACCTTGGAGAACCGCTTCAAAATCTTTCTGGGCCTGCATCAATGCGGCTTTCGCCTCGGCATCCTTGACGCGGGCGCTGCTCATCCAGTTGTAAACAGCCGGAAAGCCCATAACGATCTCGTTAGCATCTTTTTTCTTGTACACCATCAACGTACACGGTGCGAATGCCGCCGCTTCGGGACGGGATTTCGCAACGTTGTAGATGACTTTGAGTTTGCAGATAGAGTACGTATCGTAAAAATCAAACGGACTTTTTTCGCCGAGCGTAAAATTGTAATCGGTAAAGTTTGACATGACAAAACCGGCCGGTTTGAGACCGTCTTCGATCATCATCTCCGTCTCTTCTTTATCGCTCGTCCAACTTTCTTTGCTGCTCTCTTTGACATAGCGGCTCAGCAACGTGCCTTCTGCGGGAAGCGCTGTTTCGCTCACCGTTACTTTGGCTTTCGGCAATGCTTTTTTCAACGTTGCCAATGCCTCTTTTTCGATCAAAGCAAATTCAGGTGCCTTGAACCCTGCGATTTTCGCCATAGCTTCGGCAGTCAATATGGAGACATGAAGTTCGGGATCGCCGTTACGTTGATAAATACCGAATCCCATCGGAACAAAAATTCCTGCGTCAGGATGTGTTTTTACCAAATTTTCCGAATGAACTTTATGATACGCCGTCAGCAAATTGAACTGCGTAAAATCACTCTGACCGAACTGAATTTTAAACGGCCCGTTCATTTCGCTGTTGGCTGAAATGACAAAACCGTTCGCTTCCAGCGCTTTTTCAACGACCGCGGCATTGAGTTTGCCGTCCGCATTGGGAACGCTGAACAGGTGAAGATCACCGCCGAAAAGGGATAAAAATCCCGCCAATACCGTTATAAGAAAAATTTTCATATTGAACTCCTAGGGTTGAATGTAAAAGGCGCCCTCGGTGGCACGCTCGATCACCTCGGCAATACCGGCGCTGACGATCTCGACATCCTCGATCAGAGCCGATTCGGGAATCTTTTTCGTCTCCATCGTATTGCCGCAGGCGACAAATTCGACACCGTATTGCTGCAAAGCCCGCACGCGCACGGCAATCTCTTTCTCGCTTTTCAAAAGCGTTCGGATGCCGTGATAATAAGCGACGATCCGCAGATGAATTTTTTCGGGTCCGTAAAACTTGAGGACGTTATTTGCCGTGCTGAGGGCGTGATGGATCGATTCATCGTCCCCCTGACTGATTCCCATGACCACTTCACGCGGTTTGTCGATGGACGGTTCGGGCTGAGCGAAACGGACGTCGCCAAACACGAGAGTCGATAACAGACATCCTGCTAGAACCAACCGTTTCATCATCACTCCCATTCCAATACGCGGTACGAAGCCTCGACATTATGACGATGGGTCCCCTCGTACAATTTATACTTTTTGTAGCCGTCCATCGTCACTTTCTCCATTGTCTCCTCAATGCCGAGTCCCGCTTCGATCGCAGAGCGAATCTCGGTGCGCATCTGCGTAAAATATTCCCGCGTCATACGCGCCGCGTCTTTGTCGGTGCGTTCTCCGTGTCCTCCGACGACATGAACGGCTCCCAGCTTATCCAAATCATCCAATGCCGCTAACCAGCCGTTGATATCGCCCCCGCGTACCGAGGGGAGACGGTCGTTAAAGACCAGATCGGCCGCTATCAACACTTTGGATTTCGGCAGGTAGACTACCATGTCTTTGGCGGTATGGGCTTTGCGCTTCGCGATTTTGAGCTCGAGTGTTTGATTGCCGATTTTAAGCGTTGTGTCAGTGCCGATCATCTCGGTCGGCATGGCCGGCTTCGTTTTAGCGTACGCTTCCGGAGAGATATAGGTTTGCATTCGGGTAGGTACGCTCATATCGGCATTTACCTTGAAATCATCCGAACCCAAAACTCTAACTCCCTGTTCGGTAAAGAAGTTGTTTCCCAGCCAGTGGTCGTCGTGGATGTGCGTGTTGATGACCAGTTTCACGGGAAGAGGTTTGATTTTCTGCATCGCTTTGTAAGCCGAGCGGGCATACGCGTAGGAGGGACCGGTGTCGACGACGACGTACCCCTCCCCCGCATCGATGTAGCAGCTGTTGACGATGTTGCCGTTGTTGGTTTTATCCATGATTTCGGGTTTACCGAAAAAACAGTGAACGTCCGAAGTGACCCGTACCGGCTTGAGCGCGTAATCATACGCGCTCAGGCTCGTGACACCGAAGAATAAAGTCATCAACAACGTTTTCATCGCTCAGTCCTTAGAAGAGGTAGTTAACTTCGAAACGGTATTCGTTGTACGAGTTGTAATCCGTGGTTGCACCGACAGCCGGATCGGCATCAACGGTCGCAAAACGGAATTTGAATTCGGTATTCGGAAGCGTTTTAAACGTCTGCCATGCATCGA
>NZ_JQGL01000083.1 GCF_000747095.1 Sulfuricurvum sp. MLSB | reverse complement strand
ATGTCCTGTTTAACGTACATCATGTCAGCAACCATCAATTTACACGTTTCATCAATCAGTATTCTTATCGGTAATTTCTCTTCAAAGATACGATTTATAAAGTCACGACGCTTAGTAATTGAAGGGTTCTGTCGCATCATCCTCGCTGAACCATTGACAAGAAACCTCCTTAGCTTGTACTCAATGATCTCGTAATGATGTTTGAACTCTTTGTTCATCGTTGAACGTGCCTTGCCTGATGCGTCACCGTAATAGTAAATAGCAGACTTATGACCGGCATAACGCATTAAAATGTCTTCACATACTTCCTCAGTTGAGTTCCTAGGGTTCTCTAAAGCTATCTCGTCAATGCAATACGACCACCAAATATCTTCTTTGCGCTCGAATTGCCAGATAGAACAGCTATTGTAAGGCACGGAGTTCTGGTCAAACGAGATATGCAAAGGTTTGGTTTTGTCGTAGGTACACTTCCCGACGTGTTTAAGGCGGTCAAATGATGAATAGAACTCTCCGCCAACGAGCGTAAAAGGATTCGAATAAATCAAGGCACGGCCCCGTTCTTCGGTATTGTTTGAAAGGATATTGTTGATGTAATTCTCGCCGACGTTGTGAACGTTGTGCCACGTTGAAGATATACAAACAAACTTATCATCTATTTTTTTACTGAAGAACCGATCTTTACTATAAATTGTGTTTGTGATCTCGTCAAGATGTTCATCCAATTTGAACCATGCATTAATCCAGTCTACTTTTGCCGGTGACGTTGCAATGAATAACGGATTGTATTGCTGTGCCGGTGTGCCGGTGTCTGATAATTGTCCGTCAACTAAATACATTCCTCGTTGACGAATCCTGGCAATGATTATTTCCTTAACGTCGCTTTCGTCCGTATCTTTTGTTTCGTCAAGCACCGCCCAACCGAACTCTTTTCCTTCGTGTGATTGAGCCCGCTCCATTGACCCGATGAATATAACACAACCATTGATAAACGAAATAATAGCATAATAGTCATCAAAGTTGTGACCTTCGACATTAAAATGAGCCGGTGGTTTTTTACCTACAACGTATTGACCTTCGGGATGCGATTCTTTGTCGTACTCTACGATCCCTATGCTTTTCCAATACTCACGAATGCGAAACAAAGTTGACTGAACCAACTGAAGATATGTGTTTGCTCCGATAAAGCCCCGTACCTTAGGGAACTTTCTTATAAGTTGATATGTCTTTATTCCGAGTAAATGAGTTTTCCCGCTGCCTACACCGCTGAGAAACAGATTGATAGCACTTATCGAAGTCAATATGCTTTTCTGTGGCGCTGATACGGTTTGCGTTATCATTGAATTACAATATCAGGTAATTGAACGACACGCACATTATGGTCAACCTCGCTCTTTGACTTAATATTCCACTCATCAAACTTACGCTCTAATATCCACGCATAACGCTGCCATGCTTTGTCGTCTGTTTGGAGTTTTATAAGTAGAGTTTTCTTCTGTTCAATGAGAGCCTTTTTTATAAGGCGTAAAAAGCGAGGAAATAATGGGTTCTCTGACTGGCTCTTTTCACGCTTCCATTTACTAAATGCCTCGTATGTAAAGCGACTTTCCTCAGGCAATAGTTCATTAATCTCAGTTACAAGTTCCTCGTCAGTCATAAACAGGATTTCGCCATTGATAACCTCTTCAATAGCGTCAAGTACCTTGTCTGTCATTTTTGACGGTCTGCCTGTCATTATGCTGCAAATGATTTAATGCAAATCATTGATCCATTATTTAAATCAAAATAGCCCCTCTTATAAAGCACATCCAATGTTTTCATTGCCTCCTTATGATAACGTTTATCATTATAAAAGTCTGTTATTATATCACACATTTCGGGCATTGAGGTTAAAACGAAATCAGTTATCTTAAATCTCATTTCATCTTGTCTTGTAATCCCATGAGTAACCTCTAAAATTCGTCTTATTAGTTTTACTCTATTTTTATACTTTAAATACTTTTCTTGATCTATGTAGAACTTAATTGGTCTGCTTGCATTATAATCCCTTTTATATTTGCGTGCCTCACCACTTGTCTCATCACTCCAATTGAGAAATAGTTGTTTTTCTTCTCCCCGTTTAAATTTCTTTATTGATAAGTGTCTGCCAATTGGCATTCCTCCCCCTAATACAAGATTATAAACATTTAATCTCCCCACATAAGTCTCATCAGCTAAATAAGCCTCATAACTTAACGCATCACCTCTGGTATCAAATTTTCTTATTATTTCTTTTACAAAATGCTGAACTCCATATTTCCTAATTGCATTCCGTAAATATGTACCACTCCCCATATAATTATCATTCATATTATCAGTTGAATGAACCCCAACATATTCCATGCCGTTAAGGTTATTGACTATTCTATAAACGTAATTATATTTCCTCTCCCTCATATCGCAAAGTTACGTTTTTTTATCATACCGTTGTACCCTCGTCGAAATCGTATGTCACACTTCCTGTGGT
>NZ_JQGL01000082.1 GCF_000747095.1 Sulfuricurvum sp. MLSB | reverse complement strand
AAAGCGGAGGGATCACCGTCATTCATCAATGTGGAGCCAAAGAAGAAGAGCGGGTTCGTGCCGCCTATCGAGAGCTGGGGATCGACGCCGAAGTGTACGGTTTTACGACTCAGATCGCCGAACTGATCGCGCGGAGCGATTTTGCCATCAGCCGTTCGGGGGCGAGTACTTTGTGGGAATTGTGCGCGGCTCAGGTTCCGACGTTTTATATCCCCTTTCCGTATGCGGCGGCAGACCATCAATTCCATAATGCCCAGTATATTCTCAAATACGATTGCGGCTGGTGCGAGAGACAAAGCGACGACCTCTCTTTCAAATTGCAAGAGGCGATTCTCAGCGATATCCGCCCGAAAAGTGAGCGGTTGGCTCAGTTGATTGCTCCTTATGGGGCTTTGCACATTATAGAAACAATTGAAAAGGAGCGCCATGTTGGCTGAATTGACGGGGTGGCTGGTTGACACCGTCGCAGGGCTTGGTTACGCGGGAATCGTCGCACTGATGGCCGTCGAAAGTTCATTTATTCCATTCCCGAGCGAAGTGGTAATGATCCCTGCCGGATATCTGGCCGCACAGGGGAAAATGGATATATCGCTGGTGATTTTCTCAGGACTTGTCGGATCCATGATCGGTGCGTACATTAACTATTTCGGTGCATTGTGGATCGGGCGGCGCTTTTTGGAACGGTACGGCCGCTATTTTTTTATTTCGCAAAAAACGCTGGAGAAAATGGACGTTTTCTTCGAGCGTCACGGTGCCGTTTCCACTTTTATCGGCAGGCTTATTCCGGGGGTGCGTCAACTTATCTCGGTTCCCGCAGGGCTGGCCCGAATGAATCTGGCCCTCTTTAGCGCCTACACTGCGCTCGGAGCCGGATTGTGGGGAGCGATACTTGCATTATTGGGCTATTTTATCGGCGGCAACGAAGCGCTGATCGCCGAGTACCTGCATGAAATCACCATCACGCTAGCGGCAGGTGCCGTAGCGATTATTGCGGCATACGTATGGTTTATGAAAAAAGAGGCCGAAACGGACGCGTAATGTTCGCAATATTCTAAACATCACAACTGTTTTGAGCGCTTGTTTTGCTATAATCACGCCACTCATATGCCACCAGCAAGGGCCGTGAGGAGTTCAAATATACAAAGAGGTTTCATTATGAAACATGCATCCGCGGGAAAATACCGCCCTTACCCTCAAGTTGATTTGCCGAACCGTGTTTGGCCATCCAAAACGATTACGCACGCTCCGATTTGGTGCAGTGTCGATCTTCGTGACGGAAATCAGGCGCTTGTGACGCCGATGAACTTGGACCAAAAACTCGAACTCTTCACCCTCTTGCTGAAACTCGGATTCAAACACATCGAGGTAGGTTTCCCCTCGGCGTCGAAAGTCGAATTCGACTTTTTGCGTACGTTGGTAGATCAACGACTGATCCCTGATGACGTGACGATTCAGGTTCTCGTGCAGGCCCGCGAACATTTGATCGACAAAACGTTCGAAGCGCTTGCGGGTGTCAAAAAAGCGATCGTCCACCTGTACAACTCGACGTCGGTCGCGCAGCGCAAGATCGTTTTCGGAAAAGAGCAGGACGACATTATCGCCCTTGCCCTCGAAGGGGTCGATATGGTTAAAGCCCGCGCGGCCAAACACGACGGCGAGATCATGCTCGAATATTCCCCCGAGAGTTTCACCGGAACGGAGCTTGAGTTTGCGGCCCGTATCTGTAATGCGGTCACAGATCGCTGGGGCATCAGCGAGGAGCGCAAAGTGATCATCAATCTCCCCGCAACGGTCGAGATGGCGACGCCGAACGTGTATGCCGATCAGATCGAATGGATGAGCCGCCATTTGACCAACCGCGAGCACGTATTGATCTCGACCCATACCCACAATGACCGCGGAACGTCGGTCGCGGCGACCGAGCTGGCCCTTTTGGCCGGAGCCGACCGCGTCGAGGGGACACTCCTCTCCAACGGCGAACGGACGGGGAACGTCGACATCATCACCCTTGCGCTCAATATGTACACGCAAGGGGTTGACCCGGAACTGGATTTCAGCGATTTGGAAACGGTAGTGCGCACCGTCGAGCGATGTACCGACATCGAGACGCATGTGCGCCATCCGTATGTGGGCGAGTTGGTATACACCGCGTTTTCAGGTTCGCATCAAGACGCGATCAACAAAGGTCTGACGTATCAGCGCAGCAAACACGACGCGTTTTGGGAAGTGCCGTATCTGCCGATCGACCCGCAGGATGTGGGGCGCAATTACGAGGGGATTATCCGTATCAATTCCCAGTCGGGCAAAGGGGGCGTTGCGTACGTCCTCGAAGACAAATTCGGCTATTCCCTGCCGAAAAAAATGCACCCCGAAATCGGACGGATCGTTCAGCACATCACGGATGAAGCCGGACGGGAACTTTCAAGCGAAGAGATTTTCGGGATTTTTGAGAAGACCTATTTCGGAGAGCCGCACGATATCGAGTTCATCGATTATTCGGTGATCAGCGAGAGTGCGAAAGACAAGCTTGTGAAATGTGTTCTCGAATACAGTCACAACGGAAAAACGATCCGAAGCGAAGGGCAGGGGAACGGTCCGATCGATGCGTGTAAAAACGCGCTGATGCAAAAATACAGCCATCCGTTCAAAATCCTCTCTTACAGCGAGCATTCGCGCGGGGAACTTTCTAGCGCCGAAGCGGTAGCGTACATCGAGATTCAGACCGGCGCACTGCTGCCGGAAACATTTTTCGGTGTCGGATGCGATAATGACATCACCGTTGCCTCGATCAAGGCGATGTTCAGCGCACTGAATCGGGCGTTTTCGTAACATAGTTTTTGCTTTCCCCGCAGAAGCGGGGAGTCTTCTAATTCCTCTTTAACGCCATCTGCGCTATAATCGCGTCAATTTTATGACAAGTGTGAGTAAC
>NZ_JQGL01000081.1 GCF_000747095.1 Sulfuricurvum sp. MLSB | reverse complement strand
ATATAAAGGAGAAAAAAGATTATGGCTACATTATTTGACGCTTTTGCTAAAAATGCTATGTTACAGGGGTTGAAAGATTGGAACCCAAGTTCGGTAGGGACAACGTTTATTTTTGGTGCGTATTCGACTGACGCAAGTACTTCTATGGTTGCGTCCGCAAATGGTACATATGGAACACCTGCAAGTGGTGCAATGGATATTACAGGGAACGTTACAATTAACGTCACCGCAGGAAACACAGTTGCTCACATGAGAATTCAAAAGGGAACATATCCAAACGACAACACGATTTACAAAAAAGATGTTACTTCCATGACATTTACTTACGCTGGAACAATCACCATTACATCCGCTGAAATTTCTTTAGTTGATCCCGTCTAATAAAATCATAGTTGACATTTGATTGAATTGGGTTTACAATAAAGTTGTAGTAAGAACTTATTGTAAAAAAGGGAGATAAAAAGATGAAAAAGTTTTTAGTTTTAATTTTAACGTTGATCGTGGGAATGTTTTTGACATCCTGCACGATTGACTTTAACGATGGCTCACACGATGACGATTATATCAAGGTTGATTTTGTTTATGAAGTTGATGAACAAAGTGGAGAATTGGTAAAGTCTTATTACGTGTGGGAGTTGGTTTTCTATTCGTTTGAAGATGACGAGTTAGAAAATGTTGGAAGCACAAATGAGTTGTCTTATACGAGATATGGTTATATTGATGTCTATTTGGGTGATTATGTTGATTTATATGCTACGAATAATTACGAATGGGTAAACATTCCTGAAACAGCATGGTATGAAAGCAACCAAAAGTTGCCAAATGATACATTGGTGTTATATGGTACGCTTCCCGTTCTATCACCAAGTTATGAGATTGGCGATTCAGTAAGAGTTTATTATCTTGACAACAATTTGGCATTGCATTACATGGTTGTGAGAAGCAACAACACCATATATGTGCGTTATGGAGATTTAAGAAAGTTGGTTACGTCATGAACACACTATCGAACACATTGAATTACATGTTTGAAGACTTAAGACACGAAGATGGGTTGAGTGGCGTCGTGGTCGTCGTTGAAAAGAACAGTGGCAATGAGGTCGCATACTTTCGCTATGTGCTGATAAAGGAAGATGGCAAAGATAGTCTTACGACAAAGATTGCGAGATTAAACCCCATCAAGCCAACACTCGCATTTGACGAACAATTTAAGTATGAGTTCACATTTTTCACCAAAGAGTTGTTTCCAAAAACGTTCACACATGGCATTAAGTTCTCGATACCTACGGCTATGAACGTAAAGTTGAGAGGCTATGCGACGATGGTTAAAACCGATGAGGAGGGTAATCCCGTTCTCGATGAACATGGCAATCCAATCATGGAGAACAAACCGTTTGAGGCATAATGATTAAGCAAA
>NZ_JQGL01000080.1 GCF_000747095.1 Sulfuricurvum sp. MLSB | reverse complement strand
ATGCGAAGGACGGCGTTATCGCAGGGGTCTCAGGGCTGATCGAGACCCTTTATGCGCTGAATCCTTACCGCTCGCAGGGGTATGAGTTTTTGATCGGCAAACCGGTTTCGGCCGTGTCGAAAGCTTCCGCCATGAAGCGGTGGATGATGTACCTGCGATGGATGGTGCGCCGGGATGCGCTGGACATGGGGCTTTGGAGCGGTATCAAGGCGTCTGAACTGATAATGCCGCTCGATACCCACACCTTCAACGTTTCCCGTGCCCTTGGCCTGCTGCAGCGGCGGCAATGCGATCTGAAAGCAGCGATGGAATTGACCGAAACGCTCAGGACATTCGATCCCGAAGATCCCCTGAAGTACGATTTTGCTCTGTACCGCATCGGACAGGAAAAAATGACGCTCGCATTGTGAAAATTGCAAATATGGTACAATCACGCCACTAATAAGAGGGTTGTCATCGGATGAAAAAAATTCTGATCGTTAGCGACGGAGCAATCGGTCGCCATTTTATCGAACGAGTGGCCGGCGCCTATACGAGTGAAAACGTCTATTACATCGTTCAGACGTATGAAAATACGTTTGAGGGCTATAATCCCGAACGCTTCAAATTCTTCCGGTTCGATCCCACGAGCGTCTACAAAATCAACAACCTTCTGAAAATGGATTTTTGGCAGGTCGTGCTGGTGATGGAAAACCCGAACGATCTTGAACACACGATCAAAAATATTCGGACGTATAACGCCTCCCTGCGGATTATCGCCCTTGATCTATGGAACGCCAAAAGCCCCGACGACGACATCGAATGGGTCAATATACAAGAACTTATTGCGGCTAACCTGATTGATTACCTTCCCAATATCCCCGTTCTGGCCAAAAATATAGGGCTAGGCTCAGGCGAGATCATGGAAGTTCTGGTGCCGTTTGGGAGTTCATTCGTGTACCGCCATATCGGTTCGATCGAACAAAAAAACTGGAAAATCGCCGCCATCTACCGCAACCGTCAGCTGATCCTGCCCGCGGATAATCGGATGATCCAGCCTAACGACACCCTCGTTCTCGTCGGCGATCCCGGCGTTTTGCGTTCGATTTACCGTGCGATCAAACGCGAGCTCGGGCAGTTCCCGGCACCGTTTGGAAGCCGCATTTACCTCTATATCGATATGCAGAGGGAGAAAAAAAGTTCCATAATGGCGCTCGTGCGGCGGAGCATCTACATTCAGAAAAAATTGCGCCAGCCGTTGATCATCAAGGTAATCAACCCCGGAGATATCGATACTCTGCGGATGATCAAAGCTTCGGCCGAGGGGAATGTAGCCGTTGAAATCAGCTACGACACGCAGAACGACGAAGGGATGATCCTCGATGATATCAAAAAATATCACATCGGTCTTTTCCTTGTTTCCCACCGGACATTCGAGCGTAAATCGATCCGCAAAAAACTTTATGCGGGGAACGTCCCCGTGCTCAAACTGGCGGAGCGTTCCTTTTCCTCGTTGCGAGAGAGCGTCGTCGTCTTGAGCGAGGAAGGGTATATCGAAAACATATCGACAACGATCTTTGACGTCTCTTCACAGTTTGGATTCAATCTTGAACTCATGGACTATCGGCATGAAGAAGATGGGCGAAAAGGGGAAGTGATCGAGCATTTCAACAACCTCTCAGCCATTTTTTCCAAATCGATTCAAGTTATTTCTCAAGAAGATAACCCGATTCAGACACTGCGCGAACGGGAAAATTTTCTGCACATTCTTCCCTTTACCGCCAAGATGTTTATCAATCCGCTCAACGCCTGTTTTTCGACCGATCCGGAAGTACTCTACCGCAAACTTGATCGGTATCATCAGCTGTTCATCCCGACACAGATTTAAGTTTTCACACGTTTTTAAGCCTCTTTCGAGTAGACTATAGCTTATTTACCCCCAATTTGCGATAGGCTATTTTATGACGATCAATATCAATCTAAAACGTGTTGTCGACGACTCGTATCCCATCCATATCGGACCGCTTCCCGAGATCACCTACGAAGGGAAAGTGGCGGTATTGACCAACCCCAAAGTTGCGGGACTGCATTTGCAGACACTTTTATCCAGACTCAAGGCTAAAGAGGTCTACATCATCACGATCCCGGACGGGGAACAGTACAAAAATTGGGAAAGCATCGAGTTCGTACTGGAGCGGATGTTCGATCACCGATTGAATCGCCATTCGCTCCTCATCGCTTTCGGGGGAGGGGTGATCGGCGATATGGGCGGATTTTCGGCCAGCCTTTACAACCGCGGGATCGATTTTTTGCAAATCCCCACAACGCTGCTTAGTCAGGTGGATGCCAGCGTCGGCGGTAAAACGGGGATCAACAACCGTTTCGGCAAAAATCTGATCGGCGCCTTTCATCAGCCCCGTGCGGTTTATATCGATCCTGCGTTTTTGGCAACCTTGCCGTCGCGTGAATTCGGAGCCGGTGTTGCCGAAATCGTCAAAATGGCGGTGACGTTCAATGCGCCGTTTTTCGAATGGCTTGAGCAAAACGACCTGCGCGAGGGGGATAACCTCGCGTATGCGATTCAAAAAGCGGTCGAAACCAAAGCGGGCGTCGTCGAGAAAGACGAAAAAGAACACGGACTGCGCGCCGCACTCAATTACGGACATACGTTCGGCCACGTCATCGAAAACGAGACGCGCTACAGCACGTATCTGCACGGAGAGAGCGTCGCGATCGGCATGGTGATGGCCAACGATCTGGCCTGCGAAACGGGACTCATGAGCCGCGAGGAAGCCGCGCGCATCAAAGCGGTACTTGCACGGTACGATTTGCCCCTTTCGTACCCGATCGGCGATGTCGAACGTTTTTATCAGGCGTTTTTCCTGGATAAAAAAAGCGCGGACAGCACGGTTACGTTTATTCTGCCTAAAAGCATCGGGAGTGTTGAGATTACCGACACGGTTGACGCGAATACGGTCAAAAAGACCCTTTCAAAATTTGCAGGGAGAGCATCATGAAACGTATGAACCTTTTCCTGTCGTTGCTGCTGGTTTTGGGATTTTCGGCGTTTGCCGCACCCGAAAAAACAACGGATGAACCGCAACCCGAGATTTCCAAAGAGATTCAAATTCAGCAGGCTCAGGACGAAGTAGCCAAAATTCAAAAAGAGCTCTCCAAAGCCAGTAGTGTCTGGATCAAAAGCTATAACTCCTACATGGCCTATCAGGAAGCCCGAAAAAGCCTCCGCGACGTCAAACGCCGTATCGATACGCTCCAAAGCCGCCGTCAGACGGTAGAACGGAAACTTGAAACCGAAGCGCTTCAGGCCAAAGAAAAAATCTTGACCGATCAGGTCGAACTGCTCAAAGCGCAGGGGACGTCACCGTTCGTTTCGCTGCTTAAACCCGACGAAGCCGGAGAGCAGCCTACGATCACCAACCCGTTCGAGATCGTAACGGGGCTCTCCTACATCAAACGTCTTAACAGCCAGTACAACGATTATCTGCTGCGTGAAGAGGAGCTGCAAGAACTCATTTCCCTTCTGGAACGGCAAGTTGCCCTCTACAAAGAACTGATACTCATGGACCGAAAAGGCGACTACGAAGTCGAACTCGAAGCGACTCTGTTGCAGGTCGAGAAATTCAAACTGGCGCTCGATACGCTGATTTCGACGGCTGAAGTGTATGAAAAACGGATCGAATCGACCGAAGCGAAGATCAACAAAGAGATCAAAGACCAGATTTACAAGCTTCTCAACATCGTATTTATCGTCGTCATTTTGTTCGTGATCTCCTTTTTATTCAAGCGGATCATCAAGCGTTACATCGTTGACAACGAACGTTTCTATATGGCGAACAAGATTCTTACGTTTATCAACGTCACCTTGATCATTCTGATACTGGTGTTCAGCTACATTGACAACGTCGGTTATCTGGCAACAGTGCTCGGATTTGCATCGGCTGGTCTTGCGATCGCGATGCGCGACTGGTTTATGAGTCTGCTTGGATGGCTGGTTATCGTCGTGGGCGGAGCGATCCATGTCGGTGACCGTATCCGCGTTGTCAAAGACGGAGTGGAATATGTCGGAGACGTTTTGGACGTATCGCTTCAGCGGATTACGATCATGGAAGACGTTACTCTTACGACCGTTGAGACGAACCGCCGCGCGGGACGGATCGTTTTTATCCCAAACAACTATATTTTCACGACGCTGATTTCAAACTATTCGCACGGTTCGCTCAAGACGGTTTGGGACGGGATCGACATTGTTATCACGTTTGATTCGAACCACCGGAAAGCGGCTCACATCCTCAAGGAGATCACGCGCAAATACTCGAAAGGGTATACTGACATTACCCGAAAGCAGATCAATAAGCTGCGGGACAAATACAGTCTTAAAAACAGCAATGTCGAGCCGCGTATTTTTACGCTGACCGCGCCGTACGGGATTCGCATCAGCGGATGGTACCTAACCAACGCGTATGCGACGTTGACGTTGCGCTCTACGATCACCGCCGACGTAATTGATGCGTTTAATGCCGAGCACGATATCACGATCGCCTATCCGACCCAGACGTTTTATACGGGTCCTATCCCCGCCAAACAGCTGCCTCCGGAGAATCTGGAGTGAAGCCGAAAGTTTATTTTAAAACCTTCGGCTGTCGGACAAATCTGTTCGATTCGCAGGTAATGATGGGTGCGCTACGCGATTACGAGATTACCGAAAACGAAGGCGAAGCCGATATTGTCATCGTCAACTCCTGCACCGTCACCAACGGTGCGGACGTCAGTGTGCGCGGCTACATCAACCAGATGGATAAGCAGGGCAAAAAGCTGTTTTTGACCGGATGCGGTGCCCATACGAAAGGGGAGAGCCTTTTCGGAGCCGGAAAAATACACGGGGTGTTCGGGCAGTCGGAAAAGACAAAGATCAATACGCTTCTCTCCGAACAAAGCCGTTTTTACGAGATCGGCGATCTGAACTACGTCGACGATGCGATTGTGGAAGAATTCGTCGGCAAATCGCGCGCTTTCATCAAAATCCAGGAAGGGTGTAATTTCCGTTGCAGCTACTGCATTATCCCCTTCGTCCGGGGCGACGCGCGGAGCATGGATGAAGCGAAAATCCTCGAGCAGGTCTCCCGTCTGGCCGCTAACGGTTTCGGAGAGTTCGTCCTTACCGGAACCAACGTCGGAAGTTACGGACAAGGGGAAGGGCGAAGCATTGCCGAATTGATGAAAAAAATGGCGTTGATCCGAGGCGTGCGCCGTATCCGCGTGGGAAGCCTCGAACCGATCCAGATCAACGAATCGTTTCGCGA
>NZ_JQGL01000079.1 GCF_000747095.1 Sulfuricurvum sp. MLSB | reverse complement strand
GGCTGGAGATCGCCCGCGAGGGATTGCGCAGCGGCAAAGCGGCCGCCAAACTGGCGCAAATCATTGATATTTCGTCCAAACTATGATGAAACTTTCCTTGTCCCAATTGCCGCAGCTGTGCGAACGTATCACCAAGGAACTCCCGCAGGGAGGAATCGTGATTTTGCAAGGCGATCTCTCAAGCGGCAAAACAACGTTTACTCAGGCGTTTGCCGAATTTCTAGGGCTGGATGAAGCGGTGACGTCCCCGACGTTTTCGCTCCAGCAACGTTACGGAGACAAACTCTATCATTACGACCTCTACAACTACGGTTTCGAGAAGTTTTTGAGCCTAGGAATGATGGAAGAGCTTGAGCGCGAAGGGTATCATCTCGTCGAGTGGGGAGACGATACGTTGATCGGATGGCTTAAACGAAGCGGTTTGGAAACCGCGATTGTAAAAATTACCAAATGCGACGATGAGTCGCGATGTTATGAGGTGTCACGTGCATGAACTAAAAGCTGAACGGTTGGTCAAAACGATTAAAAAACACGAAATCGTTCGTGGAATCAGTATGGAACTTCGAACGGGAGAAGTCGTCGGATTATTAGGGCCGAACGGAGCCGGTAAAACAACGACGTTTTACATGATTTGCGGTCTTGTCGAGGCGACGGAGGGGAAAGTGTTTATCGACGGTGTCGACGTGTCCGGCCTTCCTCTGCACAAACGTTCGACAATGGGAATCGGCTATCTGCCGCAAGAAGCGTCCATCTTTAAAGACCTTACCGTGGAAGAGAACCTGATCATTGCCGCGCAGGCCGGAAAACTTGATCAGGAAACGCAGGAAAAACGGATCGAAGAGCTGTTGGAGATGTTCAACATCGAACCGATCCGAAACCGTCGCGGAATCAATCTAAGCGGCGGGGAGCGTCGGCGTGCGGAAATCGCCCGCGCACTCGTCAACAAACCCCGTTTCCTCCTCCTTGACGAACCGTTTGCAGGGGTTGACCCGATCGCCGTTATGGATATCCAAAGCGTGATATCGCAGCTTGTCGAATTCGGAATCGGCGTATTGATCACCGATCATAACGTCCGTGAGACACTGGCGGTCTGCGACCGTGCCTATGTTATTAAAAATGGTTCGCTTCTGGCGGCGGGAACCAGCGACGAGATCGCCCATAACAGCGATGTGCGTCAGCATTATCTCGGTGAATCGTTCAAGTTTTAGTCTCCATGTTACGGGTTAAAACAAACGTCGAACTCAAAAACAAACTCTCCAATACCCTTCGCAACTGGCTTCCGATTCTCCATTCGAGCCTCAGCGATCTGGGTGAAGCGATGGCCCCGTTTGTTGAAAACAACCCCCTGATCGAAGTAAAATCGGGTTTCGAAGAAAATTTCGAAGCCAAAATTCCCAAAAAGATACAGCAAGGATACGTCCAAAACTCCCATTCCGAAGCGATCGAAGCCCTTACGATTCAGCACAAAAGCCTTTACGACGTGCTTCAAGAACAGATTGACGCCCCGTTGTTCCCGACCCCGCTTTCGCAGCTGATCGGGCGCCATGTAATTGAAAACCTTGACGAAGGGGGATACTACGAAGGAGACAGCGAAGCGTTTTGTTCCGAACACGCTATCAGCGAAGAGCAGTTCGAAAAGATTCGTCTTCGTTTTGTGCACGTCGAACCCGTCGGTATCGGCGCACGCGATGTTT
>NZ_JQGL01000078.1 GCF_000747095.1 Sulfuricurvum sp. MLSB | reverse complement strand
TTGTTTTCCGATAAAATTTCGGTGGGACTTGGTACTGTCGGCGCTTACCCCAAGGATAATCGCTCCCAAATCGTCGTAATCGTCCATTGCCGCGCTGAACTCGCACGCTTCGGTCGTACAGCCCGGAGTTGAATCTTTCGGGTAAAAATACAAAACGATCCATTTTCCCCGCAGATCGCGCGAACAAATCTCTACATCGTCCTGGTTGCTGAGGCAAAAGTCAGGGGCCTGGGTTCCGATTTCTAACATATAGTTTCCTTTTTATAAAATAACGATTGATTTGATTTCGCTCATCTCTTCGATCGCGAAACGGGGGCCTTCACGCCCGACACCGCTGAGTTTTACGCCGCCGTAAGGCTGGATGTCGAAACGCAGCGTCGGCATGTCGTTAATCACGACGCCTCCCGCATCCAATTCATCGATGGCTGTCGTCGCATGGGCAAGATTGTTCGTAAACACCGAAAACTGCAATCCATAGGGGGAGTTGTTCATCCGCGCTATCGCATCATCGATTCCATCAACTTTTACCAGACTGACGATCGGAGCAAAGACCTCTTCACAGACAATCTTCATCGACTCGGTCACGTCTGCCATGACACACGGATAAAAAACGCGTCCGTCCCGTTTGGGCGGCGTCAACGCCCGAGCCCCTTCCGCAATCGCACTTTCCACCCAGTTCATCGCCCGCTCCGCGGCTTCGTCATTGATCAAAGGACCCAAAAAGGTGTTTTCCTCGTAAGGAGAGCCGACAACAAGCTTGGAGGTCGCTTCCGCCATTTTGGCGGCGAACTCATCGTAAATGGCGCTGTCTACGTAGATCCGCTGAAGCGAGATGCACACTTGGCCGGAATTGACGAAAGCCCCGATAGCGCACCGTTGCGCAGCATAGTCCAAATCAGCGTCCGCATCGATAAACGTCGCCGCATTGCCGCCCAGTTCGAGACTCACTTTTTTAATTCCGGCACTTTTGGCAATGATGTTCCCCACCCCGACCGAACCGGTAAAACTGATAACGCGCGGGATGTCACTGCCGACCAGCGCGCTTCCCACCTCCGCATCGCCGTAGACGACGCTCAACGCATCGCGAACGGCATAGGGGCTTTCGATAAAGAGCTTTGAGAGCTTATAGGCGCACAGCGGAGCTTCGGGAGTCGGCTTGAGCACGACCGTATTTCCCGCGACAAGGGCAGGAGCCAATTTATGGGCAACAAGATTGAGCGGAAAATTGAACGGCGTGATCGCCACTACCACACCTACAGGCTCCCGGCGCCAATATGCGTGAGCTTTTCGTCCGCTTGCCATCGCATCGGTATTGATCGTTTCTCCATGCATCGTCCGCATCGTTTCGGCGGAGAGGGTGATCGTTTCGATGCAGCGGTCAACTTCGATGCGTGCGTAGGCGATGGGCTTACCTACTTCATCGCACAAAACCCGTGCAAATTCCTCGCGCTGTTCTTTGAGCTTTTCCGCAACGTCCTTCAACCATGCACACCGCTGATGCAAAGGGGCTTTTTTGGCCGTTTTGGCCGCTTTGCGCGCAATTTCCAACGCATTGAGGGCATCCGAAGCGTTGCAAAGCGCAAACCGCGAAACGACTCTGCCGTCATACGGACCGGTACGCTCCGTGTAATCGGACGACGTTATCGGTGTCGAGCCCATCCATACATGTGCATCCATTACGTATTCCTGTCCATGATAATTTGGTGTTTCAATTATACAAACCGCCACCTAAAAAGAGGCGGAACAAACCGTCTTAAGGAGATTCTTGTCGAAAACCTTTTAGAATGTGTCCCAAAAATACGCAGGGGACTTTATGAAGGAACTCACAATTACTGACGGTGTTTTAGGGGTACGCCCGCCGGTTACCAAACCGCATCCGGGCTTTTATTTCCAGGTCGGTGAAGAGCGGTTCCGTAAACTTGTCGACGACCATTACGAGATGATTCGCAACAGTGACATCTCTTTTTTATTCCCGATACACGATGAAGAAGATTTCGCCGCTGCGAAAAAACATGCGGCCGATTTTCTGATCCAGATCTGCGGAGGCCCGGACTATTTCGCCCAGACGCGGGGGGAACCCCGAATGGTGGGTCGCCATGCACCGTTTCGAATCGATGAGCATGCCCGCCGCCGCTGGCTGGAGTTTTACGCCAAACTTCTTCCCGAGCTTGAAAAAGAGGGGATCAGCCCTGAATACATCGAGTCGTTTTGGAACTATCTGGACGTCTTTTCGATCTGGATGGTCAATACCCCTTCACACTGAATTTTGAACGCAAGAGGGGTCAAACTCCTTTTGCCTCGTTAGCGCTATGACGCTCTAGATTACCTATTCTCTGAATTAATAAACCTTAAAACCCATCTTCGCTAAAATCTTCTCAATTTTTTTTATCGGAGAATTCCCCCATGAACGAAGCCAAATTTATTTGGATGAACGGCAAACTACTCCCTTGGCATGATGCAAAAATCCATGTCCTCTCCCACACTCTGCACTACGGAAACGGTGCGATTGAAGGGACAAAAGCGTATAAGACCCCGCTGATGGACGTCCCCTACACCGTCGAGGAACTCAATCAGGCTCAAATCGAGCTTCTTCGCGCCAACCAATTTACCGGCGATAACGTGTACCTTCGTCCGATCGTATACCTCGGCTACGGCGTCATGGGTGTTTACCATAAAGAAGCGCCGGTCGAAGTGTCTGTCGCCGCATGGGAATGGGGCGCCTACCTTGGCGAAGAGGGTCTTAAAAAAGGGATCCGTCTTAAAATCTCCTCATTTAACCGCACGTCCAACCGTTCCAATATGGGTAAAGCCAAAGCGGTAGGAAACTACCTCAATTCCCAAATGGCCAAATACGAAGCGGTCGAATGCGGATACGACGAAGCGCTGCTTCTGGATGACGAAGGCTACATCGCCGAAGCGACAGGTGCCAGTTTCTTTATGATCCGTGACGGAGAAATCATCACCCCTCCAAGTGACAACGCACTCCAATCGATTACCCAAAAGACCGTCATCGAAATGGCAGAGAATATGGGAATCAAAGTTGTTCGCCGCCGCATCACGCGCGAAGAGATCTACGTTGCCGATGAAGCGTTCCTCACCGGAACGGCTGCCGAAATCACTCCGGTACGCGAAGTCGATGCGCGTATTTTGGGTGCGGGAGCACGCGGTCCGTTGACCGAAAAGCTCCAAAGCGCCTATTTCGATATCGTCTACGGGCGCAATCCGGAGTATGATCACTATTTGACGTACATTGACTAAATTAGGGTATAACTGCGGACGATAACGTGTACGACACGTACACAAAACATTAATGAGGATTCTAGATGGCCAGCGATATGAACGACTACTTCAACAAGAAGAAAAATGAGAGCCAACGCGGAGGCGGAGGATTTCAAAGCCCGAAACCTCCCAAATTCGACTTTAACATGAACAGCCAAAAAGCCGGAATGTTATGGCTTATCGGCGGCTTTATTTTGCTGCTCGTACTGGCAAAACCGTTTGTGATCATCAACGAAGGCGAGCGCGGTATTCTGTCCACTAACGGAAAATACGAAGAACGCGCACTTCTCCCGGGCCTACACTTTATTATTCCGGTCATTCAACAAGTCTACGTCGTCGATACCAAAGTTCGTATCATCAACTATGCCGATAAAATCGACCGTGCTTCAACTGCCGGGGACGGCATTTTGGTCAAACCGGCCATTACCGTTCTGGACAAACGGGGGCTTCCGGTATCCATCGAGCTGACCGTGCAATACCGCCTCAACGGCCAACTGGCCGCTCAAACCATCTCCAACTGGGGCTTTAGCTGGGAAGACAAGATTATCGATCCCGTCGCCCGTGACATCGTTCGTAACGTCGTCGGTCAGTACGAAGCAGAGAATCTGCCGATCATGCGCAATACCATCGCCCAAAAAATCGAAGCGGGTATCCGCAGCAGCGTCGATCGCCAGAAAAACGGCCCGGCCGAGCTAGAATCCGTCCAATTGCGTGAGATCGTCCTTCCGCAAAAAGTAAAAGATCAGATTGAGCGGGTTCAGGTAGCCAAGCAAGAAGTCGAAAAAGCCCAGCAGGAAGTAGAACGCGCCAAACAAGAAGCGCTGAAAAAAGAGACGGAAGCACAGGGGACGGCGAATGCCCTCACCATCGAAGCACAGGCACAAGCACGTGCCAATCACCTCGTAGCGCAGTCTCTGACTCCCGGACTGCTCAGACTGGAACAAATCAAGGTGCAGGGGAAATTCAACGAAGCGCTTAAAGAAAACAAAGACGCCAAGATTTTTCTCACTCCCGGAGGCTCCACCCCTAATATCTGGGTCGACATGAAATCAGGCGAAAACCAAAAAGTCTCTTCGACCCATTAAAAACCTCTCCTCTTTCGGAGGGTTTGGTACGCCTTCACTCGTGAGGCCGTACCAAATACTCAAAAGGGCTCCTATGAATCTTGATCAGATCGACTGGCAAAAATCCGAACTTCTCCCTGTTATCGTCCAGGACTCTGCAACACTGGAAGTATTGATGATGGCCTACATGAACCGTGAGGCGCTTGAACTTTCCCTCGCGACCAAAATCGCCCACTATTTCTCCCGCTCCAAACAGCGTTTGTGGAAAAAAGGGGAAAGCAGCGGTCACCTTCAGCACATCGATCGGTTTTTGCTCGATTGCGACAACGACACCCTCCTGCTTATGGTGCGTCAAGAAGGGGTAGCCTGCCACACGGGACGCAAGTCATGTTTCTTTACCGACATAGAGTCAGGAGAAGCCATCAGCGAACCTCAAATCGATACGTCCGCAGCCTACGGCATCATCGACGAGCTTTATCACATTATTCTAAGCCGCAAAAATGCCGATCCTTCCACCTCGTGGACTGCCAAACTTCTCTCCAAAGGGGATAATACCATCCTGAAAAAAGTCGTCGAAGAGGCCGGTGAATTCTCTTTTGCGGTCAAAGACGGCAATGAGAGTGAAATTATTTACGAATGTGCCGATTTGGTGTACCATGTCCTTGTCGCACTCGGACACAAAAATATCTCTCCCGACCGTATTAAACAAGAACTCGCACGCCGATTCGGCACAAGCGGCATCGCGGAGAAAAACTCAAGGCCTTCATGAAAACGCAGATTCTCCATTTTATCGACCGTATGCTCCCTTACGACTATCTTCTTTTCGGAGGGATCATTGTCGTATTCATTCTGATATTGGCCCTCGCCATCGTTTTTCGTCATAAACTTGCCGTTGCCATCATTCTGGTTCTCATCGCGTTCGGTGTTCTGACCGCCGGAAGCGTTGTCGGATACGCCATGATGCATCACTATCTGTTTAAAAACAACATTGCCCTCAAAGAGGTAAAAGCCCTCGAATTCACCGAAGCGCTGCTGATTAAAGGGGAGATCAACAATACGTCGAAACGGGTGTTCCATGAGTGTACTCTCACCGCCGGAGTCCATAAAGTGACCCATAACCGCTACCTCGACCGCGTCTATCCCTACCTGCCGTTTCAAAAAACCGATATGAACGTTCACGAAAAAATCACTCCCGGCCAAGCGGCTTCGTTTAAACTGTTTATCGAACCTTTCCGATATACCCATGATTACAATATCACAGTAAAGGCGGATTGCAGATGAGCCC
>NZ_JQGL01000077.1 GCF_000747095.1 Sulfuricurvum sp. MLSB | reverse complement strand
CAAGTAATTTTGCCTCTTTGTTCGGCTTCAAAAACAGTAAAACTTTCCCCAATTCTTGTTGGCCGTTCCATTGGATAATTTCTTCCAGGTCCCGAATGAGATGGAACACTAGCAGTTGCTATAACATTATATGGTATAAACTCTGATAATTTTTCATTTTGGTTCCCTTTGGAATCGATTTCATCTACCCATTCATTGGTAAATATCTCTTCCGATTCGTCCACAAGAGCTGGTGGTTTAAAAAGCGACTTTATAAAATCTTCTCGATTTTTAGTCGGCCTGTTTGATTCTTCGTTCAAATTTTGATCTTCGTTGTTCACGGCATCATCCTTTCGTTTGTAATTGGTTCCGACGAGCAGCATTTAATGCCCTATTCTGTGCAAGAATTTCATTTCTAGACATTTTCTTTTGAGGGCTATTTTTAATACTGCAAACTCGAATAAGGGTCAAAAGACGATTAAGATGCCACTTTTGACATTCAAATGGAATATTAAGGGCAATCATCCAATAATAAATTAATTCGGAAGTTATTACTTCGCGTTGTCGTCCTGTTTGTTGTGTTTTACCAAATGTGGTCGCTGTCATTGGAGCATCAATGTATTCATTAATGATTGTTAATTGATCATCGGTTATAATGTCCTCAATTTTTTCCGGAACATTTCGAGAAATGATCATACATTTAACATAATCACGAATTTGTTCATTTGTCTTCTTTTCTTTAGCCAAAAATGGTTTGCACCATTTAGCTTCCCATTTAGATAGCGAGATAAGAGAATGTTCTAATTCAATCTGCCTACCTGGCACGTCAACAAACTTAGAGGTTGATTCATCAAAATACTCTTTTTGGGATGTAGTTATAATTAACATGTCTTATCTCGCTTATCTGCTAAATGAAAAGAATCTATCCTATCGATCCAACAACCGTTGAATAAATTTAAGCATATCATCTTGGTTCGTAAGCATTTGCTCAACAAAAGCATCATATGCAGCCGATTGTTTAAACCGTACTAAAA
>NZ_JQGL01000076.1:3576-4269 GCF_000747095.1 Sulfuricurvum sp. MLSB | reverse complement strand
TTGAATAATGAATATACATCAGATAACAGCCGTTTGATGGATGATATTGGCGGATTTGAGTTTCTGCCGCATCGCGAAGCGATTAGAGGGATGAGGGATTATTATCGTTCGATTTTGGATCAAATCGACAGAGAAAAAATTGAAGCGGATCCATATCTACAACTTTGCACTACATTTTGGAATAAACACTAGGAGAAACAATGACACAACAAGAACGTCTGAAACAGGAAATTCTGGCAAAGACAAAGGAATATTATGAATTGGTCCACAAACCGATACAAGACAAAGAATTTGTAGCAGGAAAAAGCCGGGTCAATTATGCGGGACGTGTTTTTGATGAAAAAGAAATGGTCAATCTCGTCGATAGTTCGCTTGATTTTTGGCTCACGTACGGGGACTACTCTAAAACATTTGAGAAAAAACTGGCAGATTATCTTGGGGTAAGATGGGCATTTTTGGTCAACAGCGGCAGTTCTGCAAACCTGCTTGCGTTTTACACATTGACTTCGCCGTTATTGGGAGATCGTCAGGTCAAGCGGGGTGATGAAGTAATCACGGTAGCGGCAGGTTTTCCGACTACCGTTGCCCCTATCGTTCAATATGGGGCAGTTCCTGTTTTCGTTGATATGGAGCTGACGCATTTTAATATTGATGTCACTGAATTGGAAAAGGCACTCAGCCCAAAAACCAAAG
>NZ_JQGL01000076.1:0-3559 GCF_000747095.1 Sulfuricurvum sp. MLSB | reverse complement strand
GGACAATTGTGATGCTCTCGGCTCTACCTATGAAGGAAAACCGACAGGAACGTGGGGTGATATCGGAACCAGCAGTTTTTATCCTCCGCATCACATGACGATGGGAGAAGGGGGTGCAACCTATACGGATAACCCGCTGCTTAAAAAAATTATGCTCAGTATGCGTGACTGGGGGCGCGACTGTTGGTGTGAAAGCGGTATTGACAATACGTGCGGATGCCGTTTTTCACAGAGTTTCGGAACTTTGCCGAAAGGGTACGATCATAAATACGTTTACAGCCATTTTGGATTCAATCTCAAGGTTTCTGATATGCAAGCGGCTATCGGCGTCGCACAGCTTGAAAAATTTCCGACGTTTGTCGAAAAACGTAAAGAAAACTTTGCCAAGCTGTACGATGGACTCAAAGATTTGGATGCGTTGATTCTCAATGCTGCTACTCCCAACAGCGATCCAAGCTGGTTCGGATTTATGATTACTCTCAAAGAAGGGGTCAAATTCAGCCGAAACCAACTTGTAGAACATCTTGAAAATGCCAATATTCAAACGCGTAATCTTTTCGCCGGCAATATGCTTCGCCATCCGATGTTTGACAGTATGGTACGCGGTAGTGATTACCGCGTCATAGGCGATCTTGCTAATACGGATAAAATCATGAACGACAGTTTCTGGATCGGTCTGTATCCGGGAATGGGTGATGAGGCTATTTCCTATATGGTTGACAGCATCAAAGCTTATGTTACAAAAGCAAATTCTTAAATTTATAGCCGTAGGGGTAGTCAATACCCTCTTCGGCTATGGAATATACGCATTTTTTATATTTCTCGGGCTTCATTATATGTATGCGGTACTGTTTGCAACGATTGCAGGAGTTCTTTTTAATTTTAAAACCATCGGCCGCTACGTATTTGATTCCAATGACAGCCGTTTGCTGCTCAAATTTATTATGGTGTATGCCGTCGTTTACGGGATGAATATCGGATTGATACGCTTGTTCACCCAATGGAGTATTGATTATTACACGGCAGGTTTTTTAGCCGTTGTACCCTGTGCTGCGATATCGTTTATCTTAAATAAGCGATATGTGTTTAGAACAAAAGTCATGCAATAAAAGGAAAATCAAATGAAAAAAATCAGTATCGTAACCCCTTGCTACAATGAAGAAGACAACGTTCAAGAGTGTTACGCACAAATCAAAAAAGTATTTGATAATTTGCCGCAATACTCCTATGAGCATATCTTTATCGATAATGCTTCGACCGATAAGACCGTTAAGTTATTAAAAGGCATCGCAGCACAAGATAAAAATGTCAAAATCATTGTCAATAGCCGGAACTTCGGTCATATTCGCTCGCCCTATTATGGAATGTTGCAGGCTACCGGAGATGCAGTGGTAATGTTTGTCGCCGATTTGCAAGATCCTGCGGGAATGATTCCTGATATGCTCCAAAAATGGGAAGAAGGCTATAAAAGCGTTGTGGGCGTCAAGCGGACAAGCGAAGAATCATCGCTCATGTTTAAAATTCGTAAACTGTATTACAAAACCGTCAATAAGCTTTCGAATATCAGTTTGATCGATAACTTTACGGGATTTGGACTATATGATCGCAGAGTAATTGAAATCATCAAAGAGATGGATGATCCGTATCCGTATTTTCGGGGAATGATTCCTGAAATCGGCTTGGAAATTTTCGAAATGCACTACGATCAGCCCATACGGGTACGAGGAATTACCAAAAATAATTTTTATACTCTTTACGATATCGGCATGCTCGGTATTATCAGCCATTCGCAGGTACCGTTGCGGATCGCTACGATGGCCGGATTTTTGGTATCGATCCTGAGTTTGCTCATCGCATTTATTTATTTTATACTTAAACTCGTCTTTTGGGACACGTTTAGCGTCGGTATGGCTCCGATTGTGATCGGCCTTTTTTTCTTTTCTTCCGTGCAACTTTTTTTCATCGGGATAATCGGAGAATATATCGGTTCGATTCATACGTATGCAAAACGCAGAAAATTGGTGATCGAAAAAGAGAGAGTAAATTTTGTTTAACATTTCTTCCTTGAAAGAGTCTATTACTGCAAATAGATTTGTAGTTTTTGTAGTATTGTCTGTTATTTTTAACATAGCGGTTTTGTCAAATCTATTGCAGAGCGATTATTTCGGGGATGATCTATACAATTTTCAGGCATTGGGACTGATTCCGTCAGTTTATCCCTCCATTACCGATTTTACGGTTCGAAGTATTATCGGATGGATGGACCTCGGGCGTTTTTTCCCCGGTGCTTGGTACGCGTATTACTTGTTTGCATTGTGTGACACGCTGTACTCGTACAAGCTGTTTGTTCTTCTTGTGACTGTAACCAATATCAGTTTGTTCGCTTATTTGATCTATCTTTGGACAAAAGACAAATATACTTTTTTATTGATTCTGATTGTAACTCCGCTTTTTTTTCAGTATCGCTATTATCACGATCCCATGTTGTCTTTTCATGGGCTGATACAGGTTTTATTTATCTACACGACTCTGTCGCTTATTTTTTTGATAAAGTATCTTCAAGGATCGCCAAAATATCATTATTACCTAAGTCTGTTTTTCTTTACGCTGTCGTTGTTGACGTATGAAATCAGCTATGTTTTTATTTTGTTGTATGTTCCTGTCGCTTTGTCTTATCTAAATCTTAAATCTGATTTTAAAAGATTGATGGTATTAGGGACGCCGTATCTGTTAATTTTGGTCGGCCTGACACTTTACACGTTGTACATAAGATCTAATCTCCCCCCCGGCTGGAATCCGTATATACCAACTTGGGATTTATCCGCAATTCTTATCACCTATTTCAAACAGACTGTTTCGGTGATTCCGACAACCTATTATTGGGTATTCGAAAATCATTCGGACTTTTTTAAACATATCGAATACCGTTATGTTGTCTTTGTTTCCTTATTCGTATTTATTTATATTTTTGCCTTTTCGTTCAAAAAAACGGTTGTAACCCATAAAAATTTAATTTTTATGGGTTTTTTGCTGCTGTTGCTTCCCGGGCTGCTGATTTCCATATCCCCAAAATTTCAGGAGGGAATTAACAAAGTTGATTTCGGTCTGGCCTATTTGCCGATTTACATACAGTCTTTTGGGGCATCGTTGTTGTCGGCATTGGCAATAAGAAAGTTATCGGCTACAAAATATCATGTTGCCGCAGTCGCCGTGTTGTCTGGCATTCTCATCGTCCATTTGGTCAGCAACAACGCTGTTATTGAAAAAGTGAATAAACCCTACAAATCCAAAAGAGAAGTGTTGTCTTTATTCTTGTCCGGTACGTACGGGCAAAATCTAGAAGACAATGCCACGATACAGTTTGCCTATGAAAGCCCGCTGCATACAAATGAATTTTTAAATATGTACACCGGAAAAAACTTGCATGTTGTCATCGCACCAAACGAAAAGTACGATTATCAACTGTGGTACGATGAAATCAATCCAGAGTTTATGGCGATAAACATCAAGAAGCAAAGCACGGGAATTGAGCGTATCTATGTGTATAAGAAAAACGGTG
>NZ_JQGL01000075.1 GCF_000747095.1 Sulfuricurvum sp. MLSB | reverse complement strand
TCGCTGGAGAAGATCCGGGACTATTCGCTGGTGATGATCGAGGGGGGCGCGGGGATGCTCGAAGCCGCCAGCGAGGTGTGCGACTGGTATCTGGGTTACATCGCGCCCAAAATAGGCGGCGGATCGTTCGGTATGGGAGAAATTACAGAGGAGTTTGAGGTACTCCACGCTAAAATCAAAAACGATATCGTCCTTTGGATGAAAAACACACGAAAGAAGCCGGATTAATGACAAAGCAAGAAAAAATCGTCTCTATGTTTAATGACATTGCACCTACGTACGATAGAGCAAACCGTGTGTTGAGCATGGGAATCGACACTTTCTGGCGACGTCGGGCCTGCGATTTGGCGTACGGGTATTGCCCCTCCCAAGCACTTGATTCGATTGTCGACGTAGCGTGCGGAACCGGCGACATGATGGGGTACTGGAAACGGCGCGCCCAAAAAGCGGGCGTAAACGTCGGGGAGATCGTCGGAGTTGACCCTTCCGAGGGAATGGTCGGCGTCGGACGCGTGAAATTTCCCGAGCTGGCTTTTACAATCGCTCCGGCGACAGCACTTCCGAAACCGGACGCTTCCGCCGACATCATCAGCATCTCCTACGGCATCCGCAATGTTGTCGAACGCAAAGAGGCGTTGCAGGAGTTTAACCGCGTGTTGAAACCGGGCGGTTTGGTCGTGATTCTCGAATTTATGAAAAACGACAACCCTTCCGTACTGGGAAAAATTCGCGATTGGTATATCAACAATGTCCTTCCCCGTATCGGCGGGTTGATCTCGAGAAATTACGAAGCCTACCGCTACCTTCCCGATTCCATCGAAGGATTCCTGACGGTGGGCAAAATGACTCAGGAACTGGATGAAGCCGGGTTTGAGATGCTGTATGCAAAAAGCTTTTCGATGGACATTTCAACATTGATGATCGCCCGCAAAAAATGAATGCCGCTCTGAGTGTTTCGGGTCTTAACGAACAGATCAAAACGCTTCTTGAAACCTCTTTCGAATACGTGAGCGTCGAGGGGGAACTCTCCCGCATCACCCATCACGGCAGCGGCCATATCTATTTCACCCTCAAAGACGCTGAATCTTCGATCAAATGCGTGATGTTCAGAGGAAATGCCGCACGGCTGAAATTCCGGCTCGAAGAGGGCGCCCGCGTGGTTATTCACGGCGGGCTTTCGCTCTATAAACCCAGAGGCGAATACCAGATCAACTGTTTCAGCGCCGAACCTTACGGGCAGGGTGCATTGGCAGTGGCGTTCGAGCAGCTCAAACAGCGTCTTGAAGCCAAAGGGTATTTCGATCCCGCGCGCAAAAAAAGCTTTTCCAAATTTCCCCGAACGATTGTCTTGGTCACGTCCGCCACGGGAGCGGCATTGCAGGATATGCAGCGCGTCGCATCGCACCGCTGGCCGCTCGTAAAACTCGTCGTTTTGGACGTGTTGGTACAAGGCCCAAGCGCAGCGGGGCAAATTGCGGATGCGCTTCGTTATGCCGATGCCCTCAGCGCCGATGCGGTCGTTGTCGGACGCGGCGGCGGAAGCATCGAGGATCTGTGGCCGTTCAACGAAGAGGTTGTCGCCGACGCGATCTTTGCGATGCAAACTCCGGTCGCTTCGGCGGTGGGGCACGAGATCGACTGGGTCATCAGCGACTACGTGGCCGATCTGCGCGCTCCGACGCCAAGCGCGGCGATGCAGATGCTGCTGCCCGACCGCGACGAACTGATGCAAACGATCGACGAGATGCGTTATGGCTCTTATCACATGATCGCTCAGCGGCTGGAGCGCAAACGCGAACAACTGGTTATGATGCAGGAAGCCTTTAAACGCCATGGCGTAGAACAGCGTTTGAAAGTGCAACGAGAAGCGATCCAAGAGCTCAAAGAACGATTGCTACAACAGATGTCGCAGCGGCTGGAACAGAGCAAGCGCGAACTTTCTCCACTGATGGAGAGGTTAACGCAAAGTATCGAAACGACATTGCGCCAAAAGCAGTTTATGCTGGCTCAGTTAATCGAAGGCTTGAATGCCAATCATCCGAAAAATAAAAACAAAAGCGGATTTGCCCAGATCGCCCGTGAGGGGAAAGTGATCGATCTGGATGCATTGAATGTCGGAGATCGGTTTGAGGCGATGAACGATAAACGTGTCGTAAGTGCCGAAGTTACCAATATCACCCTTTTATAACTACTCTCTTTTTCCGCTATAATCTAAAAAAACAAAAAATCAATGTATAGGTTTTAATAATGAAACAGCATGGTATTTTGATTTGAAGAATGGGCGAGGAATACTGTAGTGGATTATAAGAAAAAACTTCAAGAAATGTGGGATACAGATAGATCGTATCAGAGACTAACCAAGATTTTTTTTAATGATATTGGAATTCGTGGGATAAAAAATGTAACTATAGATTTTAGTTATCCAATTACAGCTATAGCCGGGGCAAATGGTATTGGTAAAACAACTATTCTTCAAACTCTTGCATGTTTATTTCATAATAAAGATGAAGATTATAAACCATACAGATTTTCGAATTCTAAAACGCAATTATCATATTATACATTTGCAGATTTTTTCGTCACAAGTAGAGGAGAAGATAAAGGTCTTGGTGCAATATTAGATTTTCAATTTATAAAACCAGACATTGCAAAAACTGACTATACAATAAAAAAAATATCAAGATGGGGAAACTATGAACGTCGCCCAAATCGTAATATTGATTTTTTAGGTATTTCAAGAGTTCTGCCAGCATATGAATTCGCATATTTTAAAAGTACATTTTCAGGAGACTTCACTATTGCTGAAAGTACTGTTTTGACTCCCGAAGAAAAACAAGCTATTTCTAATATTACTAGTAAGAATTTAACTTCAATTCATGAAGAAAGTTGTGACAAAATTCAAAATTTTAAATTGAGTCGAATTGCATCAGATGGCATTAGCTATACAAGTTTTAACATGGGTGCTGGAGAAGAAGTCGCCATCACTTTGATTAGTAGAATTAATAAGTTACCAATAGGCAGTTTGGTATTGATAGAAGAAATTGAACTTGGCTTACATCCAAAAGCTCAAAAAGCTTTGATAGAAGCATTGATAAAAATCGTAAAAGAAAAAAAACTTCAGTTGGTTTTTACGACTCATTCACCATATATTTTTGATATTTTGCCTCCAAAAGCAAAACTGCTATTAAAAAAAGTTTCGAATGAATTAAAAGTAATTCAAGCCCCAAGTAATAGTATGGCGTTCATTGAATTGACAGGAGATGATCAAAAAGATCTTACAATCTATGTTGAGGATGAAATTGCAAAACAATTGGTAGAGAGTCTTTTTAATGTTTCAGTATCAAAGCGAATTCAAATAATTGATGTTGGGAGTAAAGAAAATGTCGTTCGTATGACTTCGGCACATTATATTAATTCAGAATTAGGGCAAGCAATTGGGATTCCAGATGGGGATGCAACCGATTCTGAGATAAAAGGATGGTGTTCGAAATTTATGCTTCGAAGTGGGGAAACATGTACGGATGAAGAATTCTCATTACGACATAGCGACTATTTCACAAAACTCCCTTCTAATAATGCCCCTGAAAAATATATTTTAGGATTGATTCAAGCAGATGAACATTTTATTTCTGATATAGATGATTCAGAAGAGTTTAGTGATTTTATACGCAATCAAATAGATATTTCTGAAGATCATCATGCTTTGTTTTTTAAGATAGCCCAATTTTTGTCAAAAGATATTGAAGGGATCAAACGAGATATACTCCGATATATTGGGAAAAATTATAAGGATAGTTTTCAATTTATTATTAATTTAGTCAACATTAAGTTGGGAGTAGTGAGTGAATAATATTGTCACTATCCAATGTAATACTGCGTCATACAAAGTTAATATCTTATAGGCGTATAGTCTCAGACAACACATCTTAAATGTGGATTCCCGATCAGGTCGGGAATGACTGAGAAGAGAAAGATTTTCATATTGAATTCATAGAGCAGTTAGCCATGATTTGACAACAGTGTGTATAGTAAGTATAATAGCCTTATGAAAAGTTCGGAAATAATCAAAAAGATGTTAGCCGATGGTTGGGTTCTGGTTGCCGTGCGCGGAAGTCACCATCAGTTCAAACATCCGACCAAAGCGGGTCGAGTCACCGTCCCCCATCCTAAAAAAGATTTAGGGATCGGGCTGGTGCGGGCGATTATGAAACAAGCCGGACTGAAAGAGGAGTAACGTATGCGCTATCCTATCGCAATCGAAATGGGAAATGAGACAACAGCGTTCGGGGTGATCGTCCCCGATCTCGCAGGGTGTTTTTCAGCAGGAGACACCCTCGATGAAGCGATTGATAATGCTAAAGAGGCAATCACTCTACATATCGACGGATTACTCGATGATAACGAAAATATACCTGCACCATCGCCGGTTAGTAAATATAGCTCACTAGCGGAGTATGCAGGTTTTATTTGGGCACTTGTCGAGATTGATCCCGCAATACTGGATGATAAAGCTGAGAGGGTCAATATCACCCTTCCTCGCCGTGTATTGGCAAGACTCGATGCAAAAGCAAAAGAAGCGGGAGAGACGCGAAGCGGGTATATCGCGCGTCTGAGTATCGGGGCGTAGCGAGTTACTTTAACGTAACCGGCGGGAAGTACATGTGAGCTAAGCGATGAACGACCGGCGCGTCGTTCGCGCCGAAGTGCTGGAAACGATACCTATTTCAGAGTGATCGCGGGGAACCACGTGTAGGCCATGGCGGCCCCTTCGACGGCAAACTGTTTGAAAAATTTTTCCATCGGATCTTCTTTGTTCCACACCGGATCGCTCACTTTTGCCAGTTCGGCCAGCCGTTTTTTGGCATCGAATTCGACACCGAGTTTATCGACCAGCCCCACTTTGCGCGCTTGTTCGGCGGTAAAGATATGCGCATCGGCGTAGTCTCCGCTTTGGTGCGGATCAAGACGGCGGGCGCGGGCAACGTCTCGGACGAACATATCGTAGGTTCCGGTGATCACTTTATCCAGTTCGGCTTTTTCGTGGGGCTTCCACGCCCGATCGAAGGTACCCACTTGCTTATAGCTTCCCGCATGGACAACTTGGGTTTTAACGCCTACTTTATCCATCAGCCCCGAGATGTCGGCACCTTCGATGATGACCCCGATAGAGCCGATCATGCTGCCGGGATTGGCAATGATCTCGTTTCCCCAGATACCGGCATAATAGCCGCCGCTGGCCATAATGCCGCCGGCATAGACGACGACGGGTTTGCTTTCTCGGATTCGTTTGATCGCATAGGCGATTTCAACCGAGGGGGCGACGGCGCCGCCGGGAGAATCGATGCAAAACAGCACCCCTTTGACATCGGGATTTTCAGCCGCTTCGTCAAGTTGTTCCAGAATCGGAGCCGCTTCGAGAATGGGCCCCGTCAGCGTAATTTTCTGAAGATTATGCGATGCGATCGCCTCTTCTCCCGAGGGGATCAGAAGCCAGAGAAGAAACAAAACAAGCAGCGTCGCTTTGAAATGTCCTTGAACAAATGTCAGTATTGAAGCGATAAAACCGCCGATTTTTTTGATCCATTCCATCCGTTTTATCCTTTGACCTTATTTCCGTGAATGTAAACCGACTCGATCGCGGGCCGACGCAGAAGAAGATGCAGAGGGAGCTGTTCGTTGATCGGATAATCAACCCGCGTGATCAGCAGATCCGCATCGTAACCGGCAGAGATTGTACCACAGTTCAGACCCAAGGCTTCCGCCGCGTTCTTGGTCACGCTTTTCCAGAGTCGGTAGGCCAGCGGGAGCAGATCGCTGCCGTGATGCATGAAAAGAGCCGCTTTCATCTCCTCAAACAGGTCCAGGGCATAGTTGGAACTAAGCCCGTCGGTACCGCAGACCCAACGGATGCGGTGCGCATCCAGCCGTTCCAGATTGATCGCGCCGCTGCCGAGCAGCCGGTTGGAAATCGGACAGTGGATCACGGTGTGCCCGCCTTTGGCGATATGGGCCAGTTCGTCGTCTTTGGCATGGACGACATGGGTAAAAAGGGTCGGATGGCCGTCAAAGTACGTCAAAAATTCTTCGGCGCTGTTCGCCGCGCGGTGTTGTCGGAGAAAATTTTCAAAAAACGGTTTGAAATCGCCGCTGTTTTCATCAAGCCATTCGCGCTCGGAGGGACTCTCCATAAAATGGGCGGTGACGCGCAGTCGATGAGCCTTGGCGTACTCGAGCGCTTTTTGGATCAAAATCCGATGAACCGAATAAGGCGAATGGATGGCGATAGAAGGATAAAACCCGTCGCGTACTACGGCCTGCGAGGCAAAGAGACGCTCCTGAAAATTGCCATAGAGCGCATCGGCCATAGCGGGGTCCGATCCGATCAGTTCGTTGAAATAGACTACTTTCTGAAGAGATGACGCGCAGGCATCCAGATCGAATCCGTACGAACTGACCGCTCCGAAGGCCGTGATGCCGTTTTCCAGCATCATATCAACCGCGTGTCGGATGCAGGCGTCGTCGCATCCGTTGACCAGTTCGTCACGGTTCGCGATAACGCTTTGAAGCCAGGGCATAAACGCGCCGTAGGTGAGGGTAGAACGGTTGGCGCTGAATTCCAGATGGACATGGGGATTGATCAGGCCGGGGAGCAGCACGGAGCCTTCTCCCAGCTCTACGCATCGGTCGCCGTACTCGGCACGCAGCTCGTCGTTGGGCTTGAGGGCGAGAACTGTACGTTCGAAAACGACCCCATGGTCGCGGTATAGGGTTCCGTCGGTGAATACGGCGTTGGCGAGAAGGATTTTCATGGTTGGCTCTTTTTAGTTGATTTTTTTCTTTGCATTGTGCATCCATACAGTTGATTGGATATCTATTTCTTTTCCAAGAACTTCAAAATCTACATTTTCTTTTTTGATTCGATACGTTTTTTGGTCAATATTTTTCCAGTGTTGTAATTGCTTTTCAACTGTTTTATTGAAGTCCTGTGAACGGTTTTTTACTTTTTGAATATAGTTAGTGTTTGAATCGGGAATATTCCAAATCAAGGATTGGTTATTATCTTCACAATAATAGCGTGTTCCGTTGTAATCAAATGGATATAAGCTATTATGACGGCTGATATTTGATTCATTGTATTCCATGGCTGTACGTGTTTCACGTAGGATATATTCATCACCTACACTGCTTAGAATAAAAAAAGTATTTGTTGTTTGATTGGTTTCATTTAAAATAAAAGGCATAGATTTGTTAATGAAGTCTTCTTTAAAATGAAGCTCAGCTTTATAATAACCAAGTTTAAGTGAGCTAAATGGGAAAACAATAATTGGATTTGGGATATGTTGGGCAGAAAATACTTGCGAAATCATAAAAATGAGCGAGATGGCTATAACAATTAATACTTTTATTGGTAGATGAGAAACTTTTGTTAAAATTGCTATGTTAATAAAGGTAATGACAAAAATTATAGTACTAACAGTGAAGTATAAAGCGATATTTTGTTCTTTATAAACATTCCAAAATGCTAATAGAGACCAGCCCAAAAGTCCAAAAAAATAAATAACGTAATACAGAAGTTTTACACTAATAAGTTTTTTTAGTTCTATACTATATTTTTCATAAGTGTATAACAAATATAGGACTACTTCAATTAGACAAAGAAAGAAAAGATAATTACCTGTATTGTTGTACATATCTATAATATAACACCAACCAAATACATGAATAACTATAGGAATAACTATATAAATATGTATTGACCCTTCTCGAATATCAGGAAAATTCGGTTCATCTCGTAAAGCAATGGACGAGCTTATGTGAAAGAAAATAAAAATAAAACTTATTAATATTCCTATACCGGCTATCATGATGAGAAAAACTGTAATATCGCCGAGATTGTTTATTGAAGGCATTACTCCAACATAAAGAAAATAGAAAAACCAAGTAATAACTGTTCCAACAGCTAATCCAATTTTTAAGAAGAATTCTATCCACCCCGTAATAGTTGACCTAAAATCTTCTTTTTCAAGCTGTCTTTTTATTTGATACCATTTTTTTACCTCTCCACGCATTTTATCTTTCCCTTAACTTGATTATCGTCCAATCTATAAAATCCACTATAAACACTTCTCTCGGTATTTTTTCGATCATCTCCGCCAACGATCATTTTTTCCCCGATAACTGTCCAAAAAAGCGAAAGATTGTTTTCTTTGAGAAAATTCAGAAATTTATCTTTTTGGATCAAGAGCATAGAGGGGCTTTCGATTTGTGCCGATGGATCGAAACAGATTCTCTGATTTTCTTGATCATAGAGCGATCCGTCTTCGTCTCCGTACTGCATATTAAGAGCATCAAAGATCACTTTAGTAGGTTTTAAAAAACCTAGGCTGCTTTCTTTGGAATAGTCGTTAGATTCTTCCCACCAGTAATGGTATGCAGTCGGAATTACCTCGAAATCCGTATTTCTGATATTTTCCCATATATGACCGTAAAAATATTGTGTTCCTTCCGACCAGCAATGTTCACGGTCAAAGAGTTCATATCGATCACCATTATCCGGCATCCATCGTCCAAAAAAGTTTTGATCTTCTTTTTGCCCCCAAGATATGAGCTCGCCCAGTTGGTCATTTTTGATAAGGTAACTTTGTACCATGTAATACAACTTTTTACGAGGTGTTTTCCAGTCGTCATCTTGAGGAACTTTTTCGTTCCAGTCAAGAATTGTATTGAGACAAAACCATTCAACACCTCTTTCATCCGTGAGCATTATGAAAGGTTCTACCGGAGGTAAATCATGATCCGATACTGCCCACAAATTGTTGTCCGTATTCCAATCTAACTCGATTATCGGATGCCACCAATTTTCTATGATGTGAGATGAGTTTTTATGAGTTTTTTGAATGAGAATCGTCGGATCGATATCTCTGACATAAGGAGAGAATGTACCTCGATAAGGTTCTTTTTCCTCATAATTTCCATAAACCGGGTATTTGTCGGTTATCTGTGCCAAAATCTCGAAGAACATTATCCATTGGTATTTTTTCCCAATGCGTTCAGCTTTATTCTCATATCTAGAATATCCGTATCCACTTGTAATATTTTTTTCTAGTTTTCCATGATGAAGGGGGTTATAACCGATTCTTTGAATGATCATTTTGACAGCATGGTTGCTAAGAAAATCAATATTAATTTGTTTTTCCCAATCACGCAGGGCACTTTGAAAAGTGTAGCGACCAAAGTCACCATATTCACCACCGCGTCCATATTCAGTAGTCATTGAACTAATAATAGAGCTTAATCCATAATCGGGGTCATCAAAAGTTTCAACTAATGCATCGATTTCTTCATTTGTTGGTAAATGTTCAGGAAAATGGCTTTTATACGGTGGAATAGTTTTTTCTCTATTTATATCGAGTGATATCTCTTTATAAATTGCATAATCAATTGTATTTTTAGCGTAATCACGTAAGAGGATATGTGGATAAACAAATTCTTGGTCGAAAATTGTATGATAGATATATTCGCATAACTCTTTTAGATGATCGGTAGTCTTGCTTCTAATAGCAGAGCCAAAAGCTACCGCAAACAAACGCTCATAGACATAGGGATCATCTACTCCTTCAAACTCTTTTAGCACTGCGATAACAATATCAATATGATCCGCCAAAAGATTCACGAGGGCTTTGGTCGTCTTGTCTCTTAATTCACGATTAGAAGATATTAAGAACCAAGCAAGCAATGTTGAGTATGAAACTAGATAGGTTGTATCGATCTTTTCTTCTTTGGATAATTGTTGTGCCCAAAAAATAATCTCAGACACTACACCTTCATTTTGATAACTGTCAATTACGTATTTACCCCACCAAATGTCCCTATTGGACATACGATCAGAGATTAGCAGGCTATGTAAGTGTTGGATATTAAAATCCACAGTAAAATTGACTGCATCGTACAATTGTGCTTCAAAAAATTCGTATCGTTCTTTTTCAGTACTAGATAAAAGATTTTTTACGACATTCTGAAGCGACTCAGGTAATTTGGATGAGATCGTATATGCGGATAAGCGCAATTGGTCAATAGTTGGATTATTTGTCAATTGAGGGAAAATTTCAATAATATCAATTTGGTAGTCATCACTTATTCGAGTAATCAGGTCTGCAATCAAAGCTTGATGTTGTTGGAATTTTTGAAATAACAATTGAATAGTAGTGTCTTGACTGATTTTTCTTATGATGGATGGTTTATCATCTTGCTCAGAAACAATAGATAATAAATACAATGATAAGAAATAATTACCAAATTTTTGATATGCAAAGTATATATTTCTAATATCAAATCTACCTATATTGCTTAAAAATATTCCTTCTGAAAGTAGGTAATCCACAATCGCTTCATGCAAATATTGAGTGTCATTTTTCAGCTCATCATAGGAAACAGTTTCTATAAAATTATTGTTAACAATTTTTTTGCTTGCAACAGTTGTTGTGCTAATTACATATTGTCGATGATCTGTTAGTGCCTTGCTGCGTTTAAATCTATCATTTACGCCTTTGATAAATTTTTCCATGATGACATTTTGTTTGAGTAGTTCAGGTGTAATGCTGTTTATTCCAGTATCCTTTAGTGCTTCAAATACCAAAAATAGCCAGCCGGGTTTTGTGAGAAGAGGGCTTGTCCAAGGGAAAACAATTGGTTTGAACTTGAATACTTTAGAAAACTTTTGGATGGTTTCGAAATCGATTTGATCAAGACCATTATGTTCAATTTCAATAAGTTCTTCTGAGATATATTTTCTTATACGAGTATTAAATATTTTTTCTTTTTCAGTATCTCGTACACTCATGATCAAAGCTAGATATGAACGTTTCTTGATTTTTTCAACCATCTCAATAAAAAAGTTTTGCCAAATTTGAGGATAATCAACTTCATTAATAGCATCGATGATGATGAAAACGAGTTGTTGCTCATTTTCACCCCAACTATTTAACGTTTCCAAAAACTCATCTTCGGATAAATTATGATGTTCCAAATCAAGTTGTCGAATAATTTGCTTGATAGGGCTTTCATTGGTATAAAATTTTTGTCCAAATATCAATACGGTTGGCAATTTTTTTTGTATACGATCATTGGCAATATCGCATAACGTATGTGTTTTACCAGATAATGCTTCACCACTGATTAAAGAATATTTATAGAGGTGAGTGCTTAAGCAATTATTTTGATTAATGTTATTATTTAGAGAAGCTGTATCATAATTATTTTCTACGAAAAAATATAAGAGTGGATAAAGATATGTGCTGTATTCAGCATAATGTTGAATAGCATTAAGGTATTCAAATTGATAGGGAAGAAGTCCATGAATGGTTTCAGACATATCTGATAATAATTTTTTTGATATATATTGAATATTTTGTAGGGAATTGATTGCTTCTTTTAGTTCTTGTGTGTGGAGTTGATAATGCCGATTCTTTTCCAGACTTTCTATGAAATGTATAATTATTAGAACATCATTATAAGAGTCTTTTATTTGAAAAAACTTCTGTTCAAAGAGCTCGGTAATAAAATACATCGATTCTATTGGACTATGAGGTTCGGGCGGATTATCTAAATTTTTGTAGGTATTTAACCATTCATTGAGTAACTGGTATCGATATTCGAGTTTATAGATATTTTCATTTTCTAAATAATACAGAATACCATTTTTGAAATTTTTTATGAAATCATTCACATCAAAGTTATCTATACAAGTTACATACTCAAATATTTTTTTTGTTTTTGTGTCAATATTCAACTCTGCATATTCTGCTGTATTGTAGGTAATATATCTGTCTTCAACACTTTTCAAAGCTAATTCGATTTTTTCTTTTGCCCATTCGATAGAAGGTTTAAACTGTGTTTTCGAGAAGATTTGTTTTTTGACATCAAGATATAATTCGTACCATCGGGTAAGAACACCTAACACAACCAAAAAAATACCAACGAATGTGTCAGAAGTATTTGAAAGGTTAAGAGAGAAAGTTTTATTTAAATACTCTATCAGAATTGGTTGCCAAAAAGGAGTGATTAGGATTGTCAAACCACCTAATACTAATTTACTCGAAAGTGGTTTGAAAATTATTTTTCGAATAATATCTTTGATTTCTTCACGGGTAAACAATCCTATGAAGTCTAAAATCTTTTTCACGCTATCCCCAAATGCCGTTTCAGTTTCATCTCTACTTCTTCTATCTCTTTTGGCGTTAATACCGTACATTTTTTTGTTTCATCGATACGGCTCAAATCAAGAGTACAGAGTTCATTGATGCAGATTTCACTATTTTGCTCTAGAGTATCCCGTTTTTTAATCATCACCCGTATGTCACCACCTGCAAGTTGCGTGGTGAGGGGAATAACGGTAACCCCTTTAAAAGCGACAAGATCGATGTTTCGGTTGGCGATGTCGTTTTGGATGATGAGGGCAGGGCGGATTTTACCGAATTCGCTGTTGTATTTTTTCCCGAAATTGACGAGGTATATCTCTCCGCGACGAATACTACTCATACCAAATCCTCGATAACCTCTTCGAGCTCTAAAAACTCTTGGTAGGCTTCGGTTCCTAACGCCTTTTGGTTGCTCATTAGATAGAGTTCATCTTCGATTTGCTCTCGCACTTTTTTATACAGTGCGTAAGGGAGTAACACGCTTTTTGGCTCATGACGGCGACCGTCTTCGATGAGGGTAATACCGTCGGCAGCATTAAGCAATGCAGGATGGCGCAGAATATCGGTAGTGGTAACGGTAGTCATAACACACCTCTTATATTTGGTTATATAAATACAATTATATCATATGTGTTAATAAGTGTAATATGATGCACTTTAAAGTAATTTAGTTGCTTATAAACTAGAACCTCTTATAATCTACCCTTAAAAAAAGAGAACAAAGGTCAGTCAATGAAAATAGTCGTAATCCAGGGGCCAAACCTCAACATGCTGGGAGTACGGGAACAATCGGTCTACGGTCCGATGCGCCTCGAACAAATCCATGCGCAGATGAAAGAGGTTGCCGTTCAAAACGGTATCGAGATCGAGTTTTATCAAAGCAATCTCGAAGGTGAACTGGTTGACCGTATTCAGGAATGTTACGGCGATGCCGACGGTATCATCATTAACCCGGCCGCGTATACGCACACATCGATCGCGATCCGCGATGCGATTTCTGCGGTGAACATGCCGACGATCGAAGTGCACATTAGCAATATCTACCGTCGTGAAGAGTTCCGCCAAAAAAGCATGACGGCTCCCGTGTGCACCTCGTCGGTGATCGGATTCGGACCGTTCGGATACCATTTGGCGATGGTGGGAATGATGCAGATCCTCAGCGAAATCAATGCGATGCGTCAAGCTACCCAGCAACAGCAGGAGACGGCTGAAGCCTAATCGATGAGACTGTGCCGCAAGCTGGACGACCGGCATTTTGTGTATAAAAATTTGCATTTCCCCAAACGGCCCGCGCGGAAAAGCGGATACCGTTATCGTGTCCTAATCGGAGTGGGGGGAAACGTCGGAGATACGCAACGGCGGATGGAGCATTTGTGGGTATACCTGACCCGCATGTCTCTTCTTCGTCCCGTTCAAAGCGGAGCCGTTTTGCGTAATCCGCCGTTCGGCTACCTCGATCAAAGCGATTTTGACAATACGGTGATCGAAATTGCCACGTCACTTCAACCCAGAGCTTTGCTGCGGCTGATATGGCGGATCGAAAAACGGTTCGGACGCCGCCGCAGTTTTCCCAACGCGCCCAGAACACTTGACCTGGATATCCTGTTTTTTGAGGATCGGGTGGTACAATACAAAGAACTGATTATTCCTCACCCCCATTGGAGTGAACGATTGAGCGTGATAATACCTTTACGAAGCTTGCCCTCAACGGGAAAAACTCTACGGAGACGATATGAAAATCTTGACATTTAGCGGTGTAACGCCTGCCGAAGCGCTCAAAAAAGCGCAGTTGGAAGTGGGCGAAGAAGCGATGCTGATCGAAACCCGCGAAATACAGAAAAAATCGTTAGGCAAAAGTGCGTTGTACGAGATCGTCGTGGGCGTCGAAGAGGGAAGTATTCCCAAAAGCAAGCCGAAAATCGAAGAGCCTCTGACCAAACAGCGCCCTTTGACCCAAAAAAGCAGCGACGTACTCTACAATATTTCCGAAGCAGCCAAGCAGATTTCCCGAATCGCCGAAGTAACGGAGGAGGAGAAACCTCACAAAAATACGTCGGCTCCCGCTGAGACCGAAGACATCAAGCGGATCAAGGAAGAGATCGAAAAACTCGGCGATAAGGTCAAATTGATCCAGAACATGTTCTGGGACGAAAAAGCGCCCAAATTGCAAACGGCTATCCCTCCCGAATTCGCGGAGATTTATCGTTTGGCGCAGCAAAGCGGGATGGACCAAAATCATCTCGATCAGATCATGCAGCTGACACTGGAACACATGCCCTCGAAGATGAAAGAGAGTTCTGCGACCGTCAAGCGCTATTTTCAGGTGCTGATGCGCAAAATGATTCCGGTTCGGATGGAGAGCGCTCCCAAGAACGGCGCCAAAAAAGTCATTATGCTGGTCGGCCCTACGGGAGTCGGAAAGACGACCTCGATTGCGAAGCTGGCAGCGCGATTTTCGTATTTGCTGGAGAAAAAATATAAAGTGGGCTTGGTGGTTCTGGACACCTACCGTATCGGTGCGGTCGAGCAGCTGATGCAGTACGCACGGATGATGAAACTGGGGATCGAAACGGTTGTCGATCCCCCCGAATTTTCCAGCGCGCTCAACGCTCTTCGCTACAGCGACTATATCCTGATCGATACAATGGGGTCTTCACCGTACGACAAAGGGAAAATCGAGACTATTTATGAGTGCTTGAAGGCCAATAATACCGAATACAGCGTGGATGTCGTTTTGGTCATGCCAAGTTCGATCAAATACGAAGACCTCAAAGCGACGTATGATAATTTCGCACCGCTCGGGATCGATACGATGATGTTTACGAAACTCGATGAAACACGCGGATTCGGAAACATTTTCTCGCTGGTGTACGAGACGAAAGTTCCGGTCAGCTATTTCTCGGTCGGCCAGGAAGTTCCCGAAGATCTTGTGATCGCTTCGAGCGATTTTTTAGTGGACTGCCTTTTGCATGGATTTCATAAAGGTAACAACGTATGAACCATCAAGCCGCCAAACTCGAAGCATTGGTAAGCCAGAACCGTAAAGCGACGTCGAAAAAAACCCGTTTCATCGCGATCACAAGCGGCAAGGGAGGCGTCGGGAAAAGTACGATCAGCTCGAACATGGCACACGTAATGGCCAAATACGGGTTGAAGGTCGGAATTTTCGATGCCGACATCGGTTTGGCTAATCTGGATGTGATGTTCAACGTCAAGATCCAAAAAAATATTCTTCATGTTCTCAAAGGGGAGGCCAGCGTTTCGGAGATTCTGGTTCCCATCGAGAACAACCTTGTGCTGATTCCCGGGGAGAGCGGGGAAGAAATTTTCAAATACGCTTCGGGCGGATTGTTCGAACGGTTCATGGACGAAGCGGAAGTGCTTGACGATCTGGATGTGATGATTATCGACACGGGTGCGGGGATCGGGGAGCATATCCAGCTGTTTTTGCGGGCATGCGACGACGTTATCGTCGTGACGGTTCCCGATCCTGCCGCGATCACGGATGCGTATGCGACCATCAAAGTGACGGCGAGACTCAGAGACGAGATCAATGTCATTATGAATCAGGTTCGCTCCTCCAAAGAAGCTGAAGGGCTGTTTGAAAAAATAAACAAGGTGGCACAGGCAAACATCGGCGGAGCTTTGCGGCTGAACTATCTGGGACAGGTTTCGAGCGATCCGAAAATCTCGTCGAGTGTCAAAAAACGGGCGCTGTTCGCCCGTGATTTTCCGACAGCGGTGCCGACGCAGGAGCTTGAGATGATCGTCAAACGTATTGCCAGAAAACTGGAACGGAATGTGCTAGTTGATCCCAAAGAGAGCGGCTTGGGCGGGTTGTTCAAACGGCTTATGGAACATTTTTAATCCACAGGTACACGAGCGGTGTACGACCGTCTCTTTGAACAGATACAAAATCAAGGATAAAAAAAATGCGGGGCTCGAATTTTGTCTCTTTTTTAACGGCACAGGGCTTTTTCTTCGGCATTGTTTTCGGGATCATAAAATCTGAAAGTGCAGAAGGCTTCCTGGGGTTCGTTGTCCTCGTAACATTGTTTTTTTACCTTTTTGCCCATCTGATCGTCGGATTTTATTTTCAGGCTCTCGGGATCAAGGCGCATCCTTTTCCGAAACACATGCATGAACATAATCTTGACTTTTTTGTCCGTGAGATCAACAAACGCGAACAGTTTATCGATGCGTTTTATGCCAATAAAGCAGAGTTGTTGGAAGAGAATCCGCGGAGTTCTTCATGAGCGGTGCGAATGTCTATACGCAGCAGCTGAAACATAAAGAAGACCAGCTCGCGATTCAATATCTGCCGGCGGTTAAAGCGATGTCATTTCGGCTTAAAGAGCGGCTTCCCAGCTCGATTGACTATATGGATCTGTGCGCGATCGGTACCGAGGAACTGGTCAAGCTCGCCCGCCGCTACGACGATACCCAAAACGATTCGTTCTGGGGGTATGCCAAAACGCGGGTGTACGGAGCGATGCTCGATTACCTGCGTTCGCTTGACATGGTGAGCCGCTCCAGCCGCCGCCTGATCAAGGACATCGACAGTGCCATTGAACTGCATCTGGCCGATCATGACGAGGAACCCAGCGATGCCGAACTCGCCCGGATGCTTGATGTCGAAGAGGATAAAATTCACGAAGCGCGGATAGCCTCCGATATTTATACCGTGCTGCCGTTGGACGACCAACTCGGAACCCCTGAAAATGAGGGAATCTTGGAGAGGATTGAGCACGAAGATCTGATTGAAGCGATCAAAGATGTTTTGATGGGATTCGACGAACGCGAACAGATGATCATCCAGCTTTATTATTTCGAGGAACTGACCCTCAAAGAGATCAGTGAAATCGTCAATATCACCGAATCGCGTATTTCACAGATACACAAATCGGTGATCCGACGAATTAAAGACGCGGTGGGAGGAGAATAATGGCTGATATTCTGTCGCAAGAAGAGATTGATGCGCTCTTGGATGTCGTCGATGATGAGGGTGATGCCGCTCTGGACGCGGGAGAAGACACCCTTTTCCAGCAGCGCCAGATCACGTTGTACGATTTCAAACGTCCTAACCGTGTTTCGAAAGAGCAGCTGCGTGCTTTCCGGGGTATCCATGACAAGATGGCCCGCTCCATCGCATCCCAGATTTCAGCAATCATGCGTTCGATCGTAGAGATACAGCTCCATTCGGTCGACCAGATGACCTATGGGGAGTTTTTGATGTCGCTCCCGAATCCGACCAGTTTTAACGTTTTTTCAATGAAACCGCTTGAAGGAAACGGTGTTCTGGAGATCAATCCTTCCATTGCATTTCCGATGCTGGACCGTATTCTCGGGGGGAAAGGCGAGCCTTTTGAAGCCAACCGGGAGTTTTCGGATATTGAACTGTCGTTGTTCGAGACGATTCTGCGGGTAATGATGGGAACGCTGCGCGAAGCGTGGGCTCCCGTCACCGATTTGTATCCTCAGGTAGAGTCGAAAGAATCGAGTCCCAACGTCGTTCAGATCGTTGCCCAAAACGAAATCGTCGTGATGGTCGTCATGGAGATTATTATCGGGCACAGTTCGGGGATGATGAACATCTGCTATCCGGTTATTGCACTGGAACCGGTTCTGCCCAAACTTGCCAGCCGAGATTTGATGCTGAACGAAACGAGTTCGAAAAAAAGCCGTAATCAGGAACTTCAGGTTTTGCTGGGGGGCGCGCACGTCAATGTCGATGTCAATCTCGGCACGGCGGAACTCAGTTTGAACGAACTGCTGGACCTCAAAGAAGGGGATATTATCCGGCTGAATGTCCCGGCCGATGATATGGTCAATGTCAGTGTGGACGGAAAAGAACGGTTTATCGGGCAGATGGGCTTGCGCCGTTTCCGCAAATCGGTGCAGGTCACGTCGGTCATTGATACCGAAAAAGATGCCGTTAAGCGGGCACTGAAAGAATTCGAAGTCAAACGCAAAGAGCGTATCAGCGGGGTCAAGGATATTATCCGCGGGCCATTAGAGGATGAGGAGGATGAAGATGAGTGATTTTGCCGGAGTATACGCGCAAGAAGCGATTGCCACGATTGAGGGATTGACGGGGCAGACCCCGAAAATCGTCCTTAAAGAGGCCGAAGAGATATCCATCGTCTCGAATGTCATTCCTCCGATCGCCTTGGTGCATGTCAGTTTTACCGGGGATGCTTCAGGGCGCGGGATCGTGATGATGCCTCCGCAGCTGGCAACGGCACTCGGGGACATGATGCTCGGCGGTGAGGGCGAAGGACAGGATACGATGTCGGATGAGGATATGGATGCGGTCAAAGAGATCGTTTCCAATATCGTCGGAGCGATGAGTACGACGCTGGGATCTCAAAAAGAGCTTCCGAAGTTTACGATCAAACCTGAAAAAGCAGAATTTATCCCAGAAAACGGAGAGGTGCATCTGGACCGATACGCGAAAATGTTCGTTTTCTCGTTTTCACTCGGATCGATAGCTTCTTTAATGATGTTTGCGGTCGATTCGGCGATCGAGGATGCATTGAACGGTCCTAAAAACGTTGCTCCAAGTGCCGTCAGTTCTCCCTCCAAACCGACAACGATATTTGATGCCCCTGCTGAAGAGAAAGCGGTCAAGCTTGAAGAAACGGAGATGAAAAACATCTCGTTGATTATGGACGTTAAATTACCGGTACGCGTGCGGATCGGAAAGAAAAAGATGCTTCTTAAAGACGTCCTGAGCATGGACATCGGTTCGGTCATCGAGCTCAATCAGCTTGCCAACGACCCGCTCGATATTCTGGTAGATGACAACGTTATCGCTCAGGGAGAGGTTGTAATCGTTGACGGTAACTTTGGGGTACAGGTTACGTCCATCGGTACGAAACGGGATCGTCTCAACAAGTTGAAAGGCTAAAATGAGTCGCAGAAGAAACGGGAAAAAAGAAGCAAGCCGACGGTATGCCCAAGATATCAAAACGGCCGACGTTTGGAGTGTTTTTAAAATCATCGCCGATTTCGTACAAGGATTTGACGAACTGGGAGAACTTGGCCCGTCCGTGACGATTTTCGGAAGCGCGCGGGTGGATGAGAACCACCCCTATTATTTGCAGGCCATGCAGCTTTCGGGGATGCTCGGATCACGCGGATACAATGTCATCACAGGGGGCGGCCCTGGTGTCATGGAAGCGGCAAACCGCGGAGCGTACGATTACGAGGATGTCGAATCGATCGGGCTGAATATCGAATTGCCTGAAGAACAGCAGCCCAACCCGTATATTACGAAAGGGCGGCAGTTCGACTATTTTTTCTCCCGCAAGGTCATGCTGGTCAAATACTCGATGGCATACGTTATTTTTCCGGGAGGATTCGGAACGCTGGATGAAATGTTCGAGGCGCTGACGCTGATCCAGACCCGAAAAGTGAGCGGAGTAAAGCTCTTTGTAATCGGGACCGAGTTTTATGCGCCGTTAATGGATTTTATCCGCAATAAAATATTGGCAGAGGGGATGATCGATGAATCGGATCTCGATTTCTTCACGTTGACGGATGATCTGCATTACGTTGTGACCGAAATCGAAAAATCATTGATTACCCAGATCATTTCGCTGGAAGAGCAGGGGCTGAGTAACACCAAATATTACGAATCGCTCTCTTCGTATATGACGGACAAACACATGAGCGAAGGGAGTGGCATCGGATGAACCGGAAAAAAGTTCTGATCGGGATGAGCGGCGGGGTTGATTCGACCGTTTCGACATTGTTGCTCAAAGAGCAGGGATACGAGGTGGAAGGAGTCTACATGAAACTCCATTCGAAACCGGGCTACCATGAAATCCACCAGGCACGCGCGCAGAAAGCGGCCGATTTCGCCGGGGTGAAACTTCATATTCTTGATTTGCAGGATAAGTTTAACGAAAAGGTTTTTAGACCGTTTATCGAAACGTATCAGGAAGGAAAGACCCCCAACCCCTGTGCGCTGTGCAACCGTAACATTAAATTCGGAGCCATGGTGGCTTTTGCCGATGAGATCGGAGCCGATTACGTGGCGACGGGGCACTATATTCGCCATGACGGACAATACCTTCTTCAGGCACATGACGATACGAAAGATCAGAGCTATTTTCTCTTTTACATCGATCCCGTATTGGTTCCGAGACTTCTTTTCCCTCTCGGAGAGCGGCACAAAAGTGATATCAAAGCATTTGCCGCATCGATTCCGGGACTGGAGTCGTTTGCCTCTCAGGGCGAGTCGAGCGAGATCTGTTTCGTCGAAACGACCTATATGGATGTCCTCAAACCCTACGTTCCCGTCGATCAGGAAGGGGATGTGCTCGATCTCTCCGGCAAGGTGGTCGGCAAGCACAAAGGGTACATGCACTATACGATCGGCAAGCGCAAAGGATTCAACGTGCACGGGGCGCACGATCCCCATTTCGTGGTTGCGATCAAGCCCGAAACGAACCAAATCGTCGTCGGTCCCCGCGAAGCCTTGGAATGCCGCAGCGTTGAGCTTGAAAACGTCAATATGTTCGACAGCCGCAAAGAGTTCGACTGCGAGGTCAAGCTCCGTTACCGCACGACCGCTGTGCCGTGTCATGTCGTGATCGACGGAAACCATGCGAAAGTCAATCTGAATGAGCCTGTTTTCGGTGTCGCATCGGGACAGGCAGGGGTCTTTTACGACGGCGAAAAACTGCTCGGCGGCGGATGGATTATTTGATAACGCCGAAGCAAAAAATCGTAGCGGCAGGGATTATCGGTAACGTCATCGAGTATTACGATTTTGCCCTCATCGGATTTTTGGCCGTTATGATGGGGCAGCTGTTTTTCCCCTCAAGCGATCCTTTTCTCTCCTTACTGGGGTCGTTCGGCGCATTTGCCGCCGGGATGGTGATGCGTCCGGTCGGAGCATTGGTATTCGGCCATATCGGGGATCGGATCGGTCGGCGTACCGCGCTGATGAGTTCGCTGGTACTGATGGCGCTTCCGACCTTTTTGATCGGATTTTTGCCGACGCATGCTCAGATCGGCATCATGGCGCCGATTCTGCTTGTAGCCCTTCGGATGATTCAGGGGCTATCGGTCGGAGGAGAATACGCCAGCTCGATTGTTTATCTGGTAGAACAGTCCTCCCCGAACCGTCAAAACCTGTACGGTTCGTTCGTTTCGGTCGGGGCGAAAATCGGGATGGCGCTAGGATCGGGTTTTTGCGGTTTTTTGCTTTGGTATCTGGGCGAAGATGCGATGGGGGAGTGGGGATGGAGAATTCCGTTCTGGGCCAGCATTGTCATTGCCGCCGCAGGATTGTACTTGCGCCGAAATTTGACCGACACCTATCAGCCTCCCGAAGACAAAGTTGTCCCCATCGTTGCGATTCTGCGGCATCATCGTCGAGAATTTTGGCAGTTCTTGAGTATTGCGTCGGCGATATGGATTTTTTATTACACGGTGTTCGTCTATCTTCCGATCTGGCTGGAGGGCAGTGCCCATCTCTCCAAAGCCGAAGCCGGAGAGATTAACACTCTCTCGATCGTCATCGGAGTCGTGTTTATTCCGCTCATGGCCATGGCGGCGGATAAAATCGGTTCGCTTCGGGTCATGCGCATTGCGGCATTGATATTGGCGTTGAGCGTTTTTCCTCTTTTTTACGCCATGAGCATCGGAGGGTATTGGGGGGCGCTTGCCGGTTCCGTCGCCCTTGTCGTTTTGCTGTGCGCCGTTCAGGCCCCTATTTTTGCCGCAACCGTCAAAGCCCTCTCTTATCACGGCTACCGCGCATCGTTCACGGCGGTGATTTTGGGAAGTGCGGCGGGAATCGTGGGGGGACTGACCCCGGTGATGATGACCACTTTGACCGAACTCAGCGGAAACCCTTACGCCCCCTCTTATCTGATTGCGGCCGCTTCGGCACTCGGGTGGTGGGTTCTTGGACGCGTAGCAACCCGAAAATAAAACGGTTCGGTTCTTTAAAAGGGTGAAGAAGCATTGCCTTCCGCGCCCTCTTCGGCAACGGCGGGCGTTTCAACGGCGGTCGGAGAAAGTTCTGCCGGAGCCGTCTCGCCGAACAAATCAATCACGCTTTCGTTCCCTTCGGACGATTCTCCGGTATTTTCCTCTTGCTTGGGCGGCGTCATCACCTCTTGGTATTCGGGAATGACGACTCCGCGGCGCTGCATGATTTTGTAGATAATACGGGAGCGGTTCTTGACGTATCTTTGGTTTCCCGTCGGATCGTATTTGATCGGATTGGGAAGAACCGCGGCCAGCCGTGCCGCTTCCCGGGCGCTTAAGCGCTTGGCGCTTTTGCCGTAATAATGGCGGGCCGCCGCTTCGATTCCGAAAATCCCGTCTCCCCATTCGGCTACGTTGAGATAGATCTCAAGGATGCGCCGTTTGGACAGCGTGTTTTCAATCCGCCACGTGATGATGGCTTCTTTGATCTTCCGCACCGGATTTTTACTGGGGGAGAGATAGAGGTTTTTGGAAAGCTGCTGGCTGATCGTGCTGCCGCCGGCAACGGTCCCTTTTTCGAGGCTCCGCTCGATGGCCTGCTCCATCCCTTTGACATCAAACCCCTCATGATTCCAGAACCCGTCATCTTCGGCAATCAAGACCGCTTTGACGACATTGGGCGAGATTTGCGAGAAACTGACCCATTTGTGCTGAATCTCTTTTTCGCGGTTTTCTTCAGCCCACTCCTCCTCGCGGTATTCCATAAAAGCCGTCGGGACGGGGCGAACTTCTTTGAGCTCGTCAATATCGGGATAGAGGGCATAGCGGCCGATGTCGATCGCTCCGGCGGCTAACAGGAGAAGAATAAGGGTTTTGTATTTTTTCATGAATGATCCGTTTTGAGGGTAGGGAGATGCCATCCTTTGACATACGCTACAAGCCGAACAGCGATGGCGATCGAAGCCACAGCAGCAACGGTAAGGGTGGACAAAGGAGTGAATACGCTTAATACGAGAAGCAAGATTGAGACGATCAGGGCAATGGAACCGTAAAAATCGCTCACAAGCACCGCAGGCACCTGATTAATCAGAATATCGCGCAGGACGCCGCCGCCGATGGCGGTCAAAAAGCTCAGGATGATAACCCCGAAAAAGTTGAATCCCGCATCGATCGCGAGCAAGGCTCCGGTGATGCTGAATGCCACAAGACCGATGGTATCGCTGATAACGAAGAGCCATTGGCGCTCTATCTGAATCCGGCGGTAAAGACGCAAAACAAATGCAAGCGCGATCGTCGTAATCACGGTAACAGCCGGATAGTATTCGTTGAACGCAAACGGGGTACGATCCAGAATGACGTCCCGTACCACACCGCCGCCTAACGCCGTAAGCGATGCAGCGATGATGATCCCGAGCAGATCGAGGTTGTTGCGCACACCGACAAGAAATCCGCTGAGTGCGAATGCGATGATACCGAGGATGTCGGCAGCGACGACGAGATCGAACTCAAACATTCGGAGCGCGATAGTTTTCTTTGAAACTGACGTAACGTGCGGCGGAAGCATAAAGCTCTGCGACCTCTTCGTCGGTCAACTCGCGTACAACTTTGGCAGGGCTTCCCATGATCAGGGAACGCGGAGGAAATACCTTGTTTTTGGTAACCAGCGCTCCGGCTCCGACAATTGATTCTTTGCCGATAACGGCACCGTCAAGGATCGTAGCGCTCATCCCGATAAGGCATGCGTCTTCGATCGTGCATCCGTGGAGCATGACGCGGTGACCTACCGTGACGTCATTCCCGATGATCGTCGGATGTCCGTCGGTCATATCATCGCGTTTGTGATGGGTGACATGGACCATACTCAAATCCTGAATATTGCTTCGGTCGCCGATTTTGATATGGTGGACGTCGCCTCGCACGACGCATCCGAACCAAATGCTGACATCTTCGCCCATATCGACCCGTCCGATGACATCGGCGGAGGAGGCGATCCATACCCGCTCTTTCATCTGCGGGGCGTAGTGTAAATAATTGCCAATCATGCTTAACTCTCTTTGAACAATCGGGTTGTGAGTTGCTGGACAAAGTTCGGAGTATGTTTTTTCACCGAACTATGAACCTTGCTGGTATGGTTTTCGACGATTTTGTGACTGTCGATCGCATTGCCCGCTTCATGTGGTACCTTGACATAGCTGCCGTCAGTTTGAAGCTCATGGGCGAGTACGTTATCCGAGCTTTGCAGCTGCAGGATCTGGATCAGTTTGCCGGAGAGTTCGTTCCCCTGCACCGGAGTAAGCAGCTCGATGCGGCGCAGCAAGTTACGCGGCATCCAGTCGGCACTGGCAATATACGTTTGCGGCGTTGCGTGTTTGAAATAGTAAATCCGCGCATGCTCGAGGTATTTTCCGATGATCGAGGTAACGCGGATGTTGTCGCTGACTCCGGCAATACCCGGACGCAAACAGCAGATACCGCGGATGATCAGATGAATTTTGACTCCCGCCTGAGACGCTTTGTAGAGGGCTTTGATGATATCTTCGTCAACCAACGCGTTCATTTTGGCAATGATGACCCCTTCGCTTCCCATACGGGTTTCGTTTTGGATCAGCGAGAGGATTTTGGGTTTGATCTGCGTCGGTGCCATGTAGAGTTCGTTGAGCTTCCCTTTTTTGCTGAATCCGGTGAGAAAGTGGAAAAAGCGCGTCATGTCATGGGTGATCGCATCATTGCTCGTCATGTAGCTGATATCGGTGTAAATCGTTGCGGTGGAAGGATTGTAGTTCCCCGTTCCGATATGGGCGTACTGTTTGAGCTTTCCGTCGATACGGCGGGTGATGAGGGCGGCTTTGGCATGCACTTTGAATCCGGTGATACCGTAGATGACGTGGGCACCCGCATTTTCGAGCGCTTTGGCCCAGTGGAGGTTGTTTTCCTCATCGAAACGGGCTTTAAGTTCGACCATGACGGTGACTTGTTTGCCCGATTCGGCGGCGCCGATAAGGGCGTTTACGATCGGAGAATTGGATCCGGACCGGTACAGGGTCATTTTGATCGAGACGACGTCGGGGTCTTTTGCCGCCGTCTGGATCAGACGCACGACCGGTTCGAAACTTTCGAACGGATGAAACAGCAGTAAATCCTGTTTGTCTAGCGTCGTATAGAGGCTTTCGTCGGTATCAAGCGGCGGAAGGTTGCGCGGCTTGAAGCTTGGCGTCGTGAGATGGGCAAAATCTTTGTTTCCGACTACCTGCCAGAAGCTGGCGAGGTTCAGATAGGTCTGAAAGCGGTAGATGTCGTCTTTGTAGACATTCGCATGGCGGTTGAAGAAATTCTGCAGATCATCATCGGCGTGGACGCTCAGTTCAAGACGTACCAATTCCCCTTTTTTACGGAGTTTAAGCCCCTCTTCAAGGATTTCCATGATGTCGTCGGCTTCTTCTTCCTCGATGGCAATGTCGGCATTTCGGGTGACGCGGAACGCGGCAAATTTGATCAGCTCATAGCCGGGGAAGAGGTCTTCGATGTGCTCTGCGGTGATACTGCCGATAGGAACGTAAATCCGGTTATTGATGTCCACGAAACGCGGAAGTACCCGTGGGATACGGATCAAGCCGTACCGCTCGATGCTAGGGTCGTCTTTGTCGCGCAGTTTGACGATCTGCCCGAATCCGAGATTGTTAAGGTGGGGAAACGGGTGGGTCGCATCGATCGCGATGGGGATAACGACCGGATAGATGTTTTCGTGGAAATATTTGTCGAGGTACTTGCGCTGTTCGGGGGTAAGCGCTTTGTAGGGTTTGAAAAAGATCCCCTCTTTTTCGAGTTCTTTCATAATCCCCTGAAGGCAGTGTTCGACCACTTTTTGCTCTTCGTGCAGGTAGGTGCGGATCTCGCGAAGCTGCTGCAGCGGGGTGAGGCGGTCGGCACCCGAAACATTGACGCCGGCGCTGAAAAGTTTTTTCAAACCGGCAACCCGGATCATGTAAAACTCGTCCAGATTGGTTCCGTAGATTGCAAGGAATTTTAGCCGCTCAAACAGGGGAAGCGACTCGTCCTGCGCCTGTTTGAGAACACGCGTATTGAACTGGAGCCACGAGAGCTCACGATTGATATAAAGTGATGGATCTTTAAAATGTGCAGGCATAATGGTTTACCGATTGTGTTAAGTTTACCATGATTATATTATACTTATCGTTACAAAGAGGTACCTTTATGAGTTTATTTCAGATTTTAATGTTGGGTGCGACACTTTTTTTCGCATACCAGATCTATCGCCACGTACAGGAGCTTGACGATGCGGCCCCGCCAAGCGGTGCCGCGTCGGGCACTTCGTCCCGGCCATCCCTTTCGCCTTCGGCTCTTGTCGATCAGGCGGATGCGGCGTATGAGCAAGGGCAGATCGATGAAGCGAAAAAATACTTGGAAGAGGCCTACGCATTGGATGAAACCAATGTCGAAATCCTCAACAAACTCGCTTTCGTGACGGCCAAATCAGGAGACCGCATCCGGGCGATCGAGCTGTATGAGCGTTCGCTGGAAATCGATGAAAACGACGATTTGACCCACAATGCGATTGCGTCTCTCTATCGTACTGAAGGGGCGTTTGACCGGGCGAAGGATCATTATCTCAAAGCGTTGGAGATTGATGATTCGTATGCGCAAACCTATTACAACTATGCCAACCTTCTCGCCGACCGTCACGAGATCGATGAGGCCAAAGCGATGTACGGACGCGCGTTGGAACTCCAAAGCGACTTTCCGCAGGCACGCGACGCGCTTGAGTCACTGGAGCGTGGACAATGACAGCGCATCAGCCGCGCCTTGCCGTCCTCATTGACGCCGACAACTCTCAGCCATCGACGATCGAGGGGCTGCTTGATGAGATCGCGGCTCTGGGAATTGCGAGCGTCAAGCGTATTTACGGCGACTGGACCGATACCCAGCTTAAAAGCTGGAAAAGCTCTCTCCTCGAACACGGGCTTCAGCCGATTCAGCAGTTTGCGTACACGACGGGGAAGAACGCGACTGACAGTGCGATGATTATCGACGCGATGGACCTACTCTATACGAAAAATTTTGACGGTTTCTGTATCGTTTCCAGCGACAGCGATTTCACCCGTCTGGCGAGCCGTATCCGTGAATCGGGAGTCAAAGTGTACGGTTTCGGAGAACAGAAAACCCCCAAAGCTTTCATCGGCGTGTGCGACAAGTTCATTTTTACCGAGAACCTTCGCCGCGCTCAAAACCACAAAGAACCGGCTGCCCCGAAAATCAAAACCGATGACAAAGCGCTTCTGGCTCTGGTACGCAATGCGGTCGAGGATACGGCGGACGAAGCGGGATGGTCGAATTTGGGTACGGTGGGGCAAAAACTCATTAACAAATCCCCCGAATTCGATCCCCGCACCTACGGGTACAAAAAACTCGTCGATCTGATCGTCGGGCTGAAAATATTCGAATTCAAAGCATCCGATCCCTTCTCCAAATCCCAATCGATCTACATTCGGGTCCAACGACCGACAAGGAGTAAGCAATGACGGTGCGAGAGATATACACGTTTCTTGACGCGCTTTCCCCTTTTGCGATGCAGGAAGGGTGGGACAACTCCGGGCTTCTTGTCGGCGATTTTTCCCAGAAGGTATCGACCGTCGTCCTCTCCATCGATATTGATGAAGAATTGATCGAGTCCATCCCCGACAACGCTCTTTTGATTACCCACCACCCCGTCATCTTCGGCGGATTGAAACAGCTTCAGTTCAACCAGTATCCGGCCAAGATTATCGCCCCGATGATCCGTAAAAACATCGCCAACATCGCCATGCACACCAATTTTGACCAGACGCACCTGAACGATTACGTCGCACAAAGCGTTTTGGGATACCCCATCATCGCCAAAGAGGGATTCGTTGCCTATCTGGGAGTGGATGAGCCTTTTGACGTATTTGCGCAGAAGATCAAAACGGCGCTTGGCTTGCCCCATATACGGGGTGTCCAATGCCATGATCACGTCAAAACCTGCGCACTCGTGACCGGATCGGGCGCTTCGCTGATGCGCAATATCGAAGCGGAGTGTTTTTTGACCGGAGACATCAAATATCATGATGCGATGGAAGCAAAAAGTCTGGGATTGTCGATGATTGATATCGGACACTATGAGAGCGAGCGCTATTTCGGCGAGGTTTTGGGGGGGTATTTGGAAAAATTAGGATTGAGTGTTATAATTTCACCATCGAAAAACCCCTTCACCTATCTGTAACGCATATTAGGTAATCGTGTAATTCCAAAAAGGAACCTTATGAACAAACACCTTGAACAACTGATTGAATTGTCTCACATTGATAAAGAGATCGATGCGTTTGAACCGCAAATTGAAGAAGCCAATCTGCAGTACGATGCGTTGATGGCGACTAAAAACGGGATTATCAACGAGATTTCGGCTCTGAAACAAGAGATCAAAGACGAACAGCTCAAAAAACAGAAAAACGAGCTTCATCTGGCCGAACTTTCCGCAAAACTCGAAGAAAACAGCAAAAAAAGCGCTGAGATCAAAACCGAGCGCGAGATGAAATCGCTTCAGCTCGAAGAAGAGATTGCCAAAGAACAAGTCTCTTTCGCCAACGAAGAGATCGAGCGTTTGGAAAAACTGATCGATCACAAACAAAGCAAAATCGACGAGCTGGAAGCCAAAGCGGTCGAAATCGAAGGAAGCCTTTCTTCCGTCAAAGCAGACGTCGACGTCAAACTGGCGCAAATCGACGAAGAACGCAAAGAAGTGTTTGCCCGCAAGCAGACGCTTGTTTCATCCATGAATCAAAAAGGGTTGTCGTTCTACCAAAAAATTCGCCGCTGGGCGAAAAACACAACGGCGGTTGCGGTTCGCAATCAGGCGTGTATGGGATGTTTCATGGCGGTCAGCGACAAAGTGTACGCAGACGTGATCAAAGGCGAAGAGATCACAACCTGCCCGCACTGCGGACGCATTTTGTACCTCGAACCGACTTCTGACGCTCTCGGTGCATAAAGTATTTTTTGATCTTTTTTACACCCTGCTGGCGGCGTTTCTATACGTCGCCGCACTCCCAGTACTGATCCTCTTTTCCTTCAAGAAAAAATATCGCGAATCGCTTCCGGCACGGTTTTTCGGTTTCAAGAATCCTCCGTTTGCCCCGCACGATATCTGGTTCCATGTCTGCTCGCTCGGAGAAGCCAAAGCGATTGCCCCGATCATCGAGCGGATAAAAGAAAAACGGATCGCGATCAGCGTCATTACCCATACGGGATTCGAGGCGGCTTCCAAATACGTGGCGCAGGTTCGATACCTTCCTTACGAGGTGTGGCTTTGGTTTTGGATCGAACGGCCTAAAACGGTTGTCGTGCTCGAAGCGGAGTTCTGGTATCTGCTGTTTCGTCTTGCCCATGCGCGGGGTGCTCGGGTGATCGCCCTCAACGCCCGAATCAGCGAGCGGAGTTTTCCGAAATACTACCGTATGCGGTGGTTCTATCGCCGCCTTCTTGGCGAGTGCGACCGCGTCTTTTGCCAGAGCAGCGAAGACATGGCCCGTTTCATCGCCTTGGGTGCGCGCAACGTCGAAGTCGTCGGGAACATCAAGCTGGCGCAGAAGATCGAGGCGACAAAAACGTATCCGAAACCGCAAGGAACGGTGATCGTAGCGGGAAGTACCCACGAAGGGGAAGAGGAAGCGATCCTCGATGCGTTCGCCGCCTACCGCGAGCGCAATCCGGTCGCGAAGCTTCTTGTCGTACCGCGCCATCCCGAACGGTTCGGCAAAGTGGCCGAATTGATTGCGCAGCGTTTGCCGCAGATGGAGCTTGTGCGCTGGAGCCAATCGCAAACGATAGGCTCGGACATCACTCTCATCGATGCCATGGGGGAGTTGAACAACCTCTACGCCATCAGTGACGTGGCGATACTGGGCGGAGCATTCAAGCCGATCGGCGGGCATAACCCGCTCGAACCCGCATATTTCGGGTGTAAAATTATTACGGGTAAAGAGATTTTTCATCAGCGCGAGCTTTTTAAATACGTCTCGCACGTCCAGTTTGTAGATTCGGATCAAATCGCTCACGCGCTTGCCGAAGCGGAAACGCTTCCTCCTTCGCAGGTCAATGCGACGATCGATTTGGAACGGGTGATAGAGTTTTTAACCATGGAGACAACACAATGAAAGAAAAAGCGTATAAATTATTAGCCCAGCAAGAGGGCATTTCCAACTCGGAAGCCAAATCGCTGATCGACCGCGGGCTGGTATACGTCGGCAATTCGAAGGTCATGATCGCGCGCGGCGAAATCAACCCCAAAACGGTTTTTATCGTGCAAAAGATCGAAAAAATACGTCCGATTTTTGAAGACGATAATATGATCGTCGTCGACAAACCGGCGTTTATGAATTCCGATGAAGTCGAGCGGCAGTTCAAAGGTTCGCAGCTGCTTCACCGCCTCGACCGTGAAACCAGCGGCGTACTGATGCTCGTCAAAAACGAAGAATTCCGCCTCAAAGCGATCGGCGAATTCAAGCGTGACAATGTCTACAAAGAGTACGTCGCATGGGTCGACGGCATCGTCAGCGAGCCGTTTGTGATCGATCAACCCCTGATCACCGAAAAAAAAGGGAACAAAGCGTATACGAAGGTTTCCAAAAAAGGAAAGCCCGCCATCACCGAGGTGACCCCGCTGGAGGTATCGGCGAAGAAAACGAAAATACAGCTGATCATCCACCACGGGCGCACGCATCAGATCCGCGCCCACATGAAATTTGCCCAGCATCCGATTATCGGCGATGAGAGCTACGGCGGCCGTCCTTCAAAACGGGTGATGCTTCATGCCAAGAAGGTGAGTATTCTGGGGCAGACGTTCGAAGCGCCCGAACCGAAGGTGTTTGCTCACTTTAGTTCTTGAAAATATTTAGAACTATCAAAGAAAAGTTTAAGTATAATTCGGAACTTTTTACGCCCATTGAGGTCATATTCAGGAGTTTTTGGTGTTCGACACGCTGACAGAATCGTTTACATCGGCTATACGCAAGATCCGTTTTCACGACGATGAAAAGGCCCTGACCAAAGCAATGGGAGAGCTTAAAAAAGCCCTCCTTAAAGCCGATGTCCACCATAAAGTGGTCAAAGAACTGCTCGATGAAGTCGAACACAAAACCAAACAAAGCGGCATCGGGAAAGACCAATTTCTCGCAGCGTTGCGTACCTCGTTGCACGCATTGCTCGAAGTTCCGGGCAAAAGCGGCTTTATTTACGCTCCGGTAGCTCCGACCGTTATATTGATGACCGGTTTGCAGGGATCGGGGAAAACGACGACGACCGGGAAACTGGCGAATTACCTCAAAACACGCCAGAAAAAGCGTGTCCTCGTCGTTGCGGCAGACCTGCAGCGTTTGGCGGCGGTCGAACAGCTTCGTCAGGTATGCGGCGCGATCGACGTCGAGCTTTACGCCGACGATGCGACGAAAAATCCCGTAGAGGTCGTCAAAGGGGCGTTGGCCCATGCGCAAAAAGCGCTTGTCGATGTTGTCTTGATCGATACGGCCGGACGGCTTGCCATCGATGATACGCTGATGGGCGAACTGGCCGAAGTCAAAGCGGCCGCCAATCCTCACGAGATTTTCTACGTCGCCGACTCTCTCGCGGGTCAGGATGCGGTCCGCACGGCCGCGACCTTTAACGAAAAAATCGGGATCGACGGCGTTATCCTGACCAAATACGACGGGGATTCCAAAGGGGGCGTTGCTCTTGGGATCGCTTCTCAGATTCAGGTTCCTTTGCGCTTCATCGGTGCCGGAGAAAAGATGGAAGACTTCGAAGTTTTCCTCCCGGATCGTATCGTCAACCGCCTGATGGGGCTTGGGGATATCGAAGGGCTGGCGGAGCGGACGGCTTCCGTTATCGATGAGAAAAAAGCCAAGCAGCTGACCAAAAAGATCAAAAAAGGGGAATTCAACTTCAACGATTTCCTCGAACAGATGGAAAGCCTCAAAAAAATGGGCAGCATGAAGTCTTTGATCGGGATGATTCCGGGGATGGGGAACATGGCTTCCGCTCTCAAAGATTTCGATCTGGAAAATTCCGGCGAGCTTAAAAAGATCAAAGCGCTGGTGTCGTCGATGACGATGAAAGAGCGCGAAGACCCCGAGCTTCTCAACAACAGCCGCAAGGCGCGTCTGGCACAAGGTGCCGGGCTGAACATCGTGGAGGTCAACCGCATCCTCAAGCAGTTCAAGAACGCGTCGAAAATGGCGAAGAAGTTCTCGGGCAAACAGGGGATGAAAGATCTTCAAAGCATGATGGGTCAGATGCAGGGCGCACGTTTGCCGCGTTAAGCCCTGCGGGAATGCTAAGCTGGGGATTCTTG
>NZ_JQGL01000074.1 GCF_000747095.1 Sulfuricurvum sp. MLSB | reverse complement strand
CATCTTGAAGAAGATAGCTCATTTGTCCGTGCAAGACACCGGGACGTCCTTTTTCGAGCGAACAGCCGTGTTTGTCGGTGTCGATTCCTAAGCCGCCCGCCTCGATTCCGATGCAGCGGACCTCTTTATCATCAAGAAAGTGCTGGAATGCTCCGATGGCGTTTGATCCTCCGCCGATGCACGCGATGACGTTATCGGGAAGGCGTCCTTCTTTTTCGAGGATCTGCGCGCGGGCTTCGCACCCGATGATCGCCTGAAAATCGCGAACCATCATCGGATAGGGATGCGGCCCCGCCACGGTTCCGATAATGTAAAACGTATCGCGTGCATGGGTTACCCAGTGGCGGATGGCATCGTTCATGGCGTCTTTGAGGGTTTTGGAACCGCTTTGTACGGCATGCACTTTGGCCCCGAGGAGTTTCATGCGAAAGACGTTCAGTTCCTGACGTTCTACGTCTTTGGCACCCATGAAGATTTCGCATTCAAGCCCCAGCAATGCGGCGATCGTTGCCGTCGCAACGCCGTGCTGCCCCGCACCCGTTTCGGCAATGACTTTCTTCTTCCCCAGCCGTTTTGCCATCAGGCCCTGAGCGATGACGTTATTGACCTTGTGGGCGCCCGTGTGGTTCAAATCTTCGCGTTTGAGATAGATCTTTGCCCCCAGCTCTTCGGAGAGGTTAGCGGCAAAATACAGCGGGCTGGGACGTCCGACGTAGTCTTTGAGATAGCCGTCTACTTCCCGCCAAAACTCCTCGTCGAAACGGATCTGTTTGTAAGCCTCTTCCAGTTCGAGCAAAGCCGGCATAAGTGTCTCGGGTACATAACGTCCGCCGAAAAGGCCGAAATGCCCTTCAACGGGATCAAAGCGGGAAGGGGAAGGGATATACATCAATCGACTCCAATAACGGTATAGACTTCAACCAGTTCGCGCAATTTTGACTGGCCGCTCAAAAAATCAAGCCCCATGATAAAACAGGCTTCGACGCATTCTGCACCGACTTTGTTGATCAGGTTCGCCGCCGCGTAAGCGGTTCCTCCGGTTGCGATCAGGTCGTCGATCAGAAGGACTTTCGGGGCATCGACTCCCGCAAAGGCGTCAATGTGGATTTCCACTTCATCCACACCGTATTCAAGCGAGTATTTTTCGGATACGGTCGTATAGGGAAGTTTCCCTGTTTTTCGGATAGGAACGAATCCGATACCGAGCATTTGCGCCAATGCCGCTCCGAAGATAAAGCCGCGTGCGTCGATGCCGGCAATATGGGTGAGATTATAGGATGCGTAACGTTCGCTTAGATGGCGCATCAAAACGGCATATGCGTCTTTGTTCGAAAGAAGGGTCGTGATGTCTTTGAAAATGATTCCCGGCTTTGGAAAATCGTGAATGTCGCGGATCGATCCGATCAAAAAAGCTTTGTCTTGCATCGTAAGTGTCATATGTGGATTCCTCTTCTTAAATCAGAGCGTCGATGCGCCCTTCGAGTTCTTTGATTTTATTCTGGAGCCGGTCGGTTTCGGCCCGGTGTTTCGAGTTGCGCTGTTTGAGTGTTTTAAGCTCATTGCGCAGGTTGCTAAGCTCTTCGCTGAGAATGTCTACATTTCCCAATGCGCGCTGCAGCTGGATTTGGTATTTACGGATCAAAAGCTCCGCTTCTTTGAGGGTGAGCTTCATCATTTCGCTGCTGCGCTGCTCTTTGACGGTAATGCTTCGAAAATAAAACATTTTGACCAGAAAGAAAAGTGCTCCCAGCGTAACGATCGTCAGTAATGACCATTCCCAAAACATCGCTTATCCTTTGATTGCCTCAAGTTTGTCGACCCGGCCGCAGTGGCGGCCTCCTTCGAATTTTCCGGCAACCCACGCATCCAGTATCGATTCGGCGACACCCTGTCCTACGATCCGCTCGCCGAAGCACAGTACGTTGGCATCGTTGTGGCCGCGGGCAACGGTGGCGGTATAAGCGTCATGGCACAACGCGGCACGGATGCCGTGAAAGCGGTTTGCGGCGATGCTCATCCCGATTCCCGAACCGCAGATCAATATCCCGTGCGCCGCAGAGTCGGCAAGGACGTTTTCGCACACTTTGACGGCGTAGTCGGGATAGTCGACCCGTTCTTTGTCGAACGGTCCGAGGTCGATGACTTCGTGTCCTTTGGAGCGAAGGTTTTCGACGGTAAAGTTTTTCAGGTCAATTCCGGCGTGGTCGGTAGCGACGTAAAATTTCATAAAACTCCCTATTTCAGCAACAGATTTAAAACGATTTCAATCGGCCAGATGACCAACGGTATTTTAAGCGGCGTAACCAATATGATGATGATAGCAATGATTCCATAAGGTTCGGCTTTGGCGAAAAATTCAGCAACGGCTCTGATCTTGTATTTGAGGGTCAGATAGCTCACAAAATGGGCGCCGTCGAAACTCGGGATAGGCAGGAGATTGAATACCGCCAAAACGACGTTGATCAGGAGCAGTTTGATAACGAACAGATACCCGAAAATATACAACAGCGTGCTGTTTTCCGTCGGTTCGGCCATCGATACAAGAAGAATCGAAGCCATCGTTGCCGCAAAAAGGTTGTAAACGATCCCTGCCAGGCTCACCTGCATCGCCGCATTGTAACCGCCGTTGCGGATGACGGTATGGGTGTTGACCGGAACCGGTTTCGCCCATCCAAACAAAAAACCGCTGGAAGCTCCCAGAAGCATCGGAAGAAAATAGGTCATCAGCGGAACGAGTATCGAACCGAACGGATCGATGTGGATGAGAGGATTGATGCTGAGCCTGCCGCTGTCTTTGGCGGTTCGGTCGCCGTATTTGTACGCGACCCAGCCGTGCATGATCTCATGCCCGATGATGGCGATGAGGAGGGCTAGAATGGCGGCGGGAATCTCCAGCAGATCAATAGAGTTCATAGTCGTCGGCGTCTTCTCGGATTCGTTCGCTTACGGCGCGTTCAAGAACCTCTTTTTGCTCAAGGTCGCTCGGGGTTTTTCCGATACGGTCCCACCGTACTTCGTAGTTGCTGTCGATGCTGAAATAGACGAACCACGGGGTCCCCTCGATCAGACCGTAAGGGACGGCTCCCCAGAAACGGCTGTCGTTGGAGTGGTCGCGGTTGTCTCCCATCATGAAAAATTCCCCTTCGGGGACTTGAACCGGGCCGAAATCGAACAGTTCGCGGGGATATAGGCCGTTGTCAACGATTTTGTCGTCGTTGTGAATACCGGGATGTTCTTTGGCATACGGGTTTCTGACCCACAATTTGCCCTGAACTTCGACAAGCTCATATCCCGCGAACGCTTTTTTCGCGTATTCGTCTCCTTCGCGCGGATGCAGGTAGAGCACTTTGTCCATCACGAAAAGCTCATCGCCGGGCAATGCGACGCAGCGTTTGACGTAGTGTAGCTGCGTGTTGTTCGGGTAGCGGAAGATGACGATATCGCCGCGCTGCGGTTCGTCTCCGTCAACGATATGACCGTCGGTTCCGGGAATCAGCGGGATTTCAAGAAACGGAAGGTGCGGCGTCGAGATACCGTACGCGAATTTTTTGGCAAACAGATGATCGCCGACAAGGAGCGAATCTTTCATCGATCCGCTGGGGATGCGGAACGCCTGCGCGAT
>NZ_JQGL01000073.1 GCF_000747095.1 Sulfuricurvum sp. MLSB | reverse complement strand
CTTGGTCTTATCGATATGCACGCCGCTGTACTCAAGCGCATAAATCAGCTCGATCGGATCAAGTTTATCAAAATTCTCAATGATCAATGTTCGAAGATACTCTTTTTCCATCAGTTCGGCTTTTTGCAGGCTGGGCGCAAATTTCCCTTTTTTCTCAATCACCAACCGTGTAATCTCGCTGTCCATCTTGACATGGTTCATCAGCTCTTTGATGTTGGTATCAAAAAGCGCCCCGAGCAGCGAAAACATCCCCGCAAGGTACGCTTTCTCCTTGTCCCGATGGTGGGCATCTTCTTCCATCCGTTCGGCACGGTTCAACGCAAACTGCAAAATGACTTCAGAAGCGGGATTGGTGGAAATCTCCGCATACAGATAGACGAGCAGCCATCGCAGAAGTTTATCGCGTCCGAGCAGCGTAATGACCTGCGTGATCGATTCGACCGGCGTGCTGAACGATTCTTGGTTGTTCAGAAATTTGATCAGTTTAAATGATAAATCGGCGCGTTGTTTGATAAACATCTCGATCTTGGTCGTTTCAGCATCTTCTTTGATTAATCGGATAAGCTGCAAAATAATGAGGTGGGTGACCTCTTTATACCCGTCGATTTCTACTATTTCGGGCTTGTGCAGATAATATCCCTGAAACAGATCAAACTGAATCGAGTGATACTTGTCGTACTCTTCTTTCGTCTCGATCTTTTCGGCCAGAAACTTGATCCCCGCACTCCGTAATTTGCTCATCACCGCTTCGATATTCTGAAGTTCTGCGGACATAACGTCGATTTTCAGTATGTGGATATGTTTGATCAGCGGTGCAAATTTTTTGATCATTCCAATGCTGCAGTCAAAATCGTCAATAGCTATCGTGTACCCGCGTTTGTGATAGAGCTTGATTTTCTCGATTACTTTTTCGCTCAATTCGATCGTCTCAAGCAGCTCAAGGATAAATCTTTTTTTATCGAGCATATCAATAATGCCGGATGTGAGCATCTGCTCGTCTACGTTGATAAACGCAGTCCCGTTTTTGCCCAGAAGCTGATCAATATTGAGGTTGGTGAGCGCATTGACGATGATATGAGAAGTTGCTTTCATGTTGCCCGGAAACTCCGCTATCCCATGGGCGGTATCCCGAAACAACAATTCATACGCATAGACGTTTCCATCGCCATTAAAAATTTTCTGTTTTGCTAAAAACAATTTACCCAAAGACGGTTCCTTTTTCGTGCACTCTTTCGAATCTGTATTACATTATCGGCATTGTGCCTGAAAATGATTAAATTCTAAGAGAGACTGACTCGATTAACGCTCGGACCCCTTGCTGTTTCCATGCCCTTTTGCACCGCGTTCTTGCGATGGTTTACCGCCTTTTGCTCCTCGGTCATCATAACCTTTCGATCCCCGATCTTCATACCGTTTTTCCTGAAAATTTGAAGGCCCTTTTTTACTCCGGTAATGTTCGTCAATGTTCATATACCGTTCTCCCTTACGGCGCTGATCAATCACGTCGTCGGCACTGACGCGGTGATATTTGGAAAGGAAACGGACGTTGGAAAGTTCTACGATCTCATCATCGCGCAAACGGTGCTTTTTCCCCTCTTTGTAATATCCGTAAGCTTTACCGTACGGAGGCCCTGAATGGCGATGAGAATCCACGACGTAGAGAGTGTGCGGGTCAAGTCCGAGGCGGATCGTAATGTCCCACCAGCTGAGTCCGCGTAAACGAAGATCGGCAATAAACTGCGCATCGCGGTGTGCTCGGCGCGATAACAAATACACAACGCTCATCTCCTCGCGGGGAATAGCCCGCTCGATCACAATGATTTCACTGTGCGGCACCCGGTAGTAATCACCTATCGAGAGAGAAAGGCCGCTGATCCCTTTTTCCGAACCGGAAATTCCGATATCAAAATCGGCTGCCGCCGCCCCACTGAACAAAGTCCCCGTAATCAATGCTATTGCAGCTACTCGTTTCATCGTTGCCCTCCTGGATCAATAATAAAACATTATAACTCATTTTATGTGTCTCAAAAGCAAACGGATTCAAACATTGTGTTAAGCCCCCTGTGCTAAAATGCCGTATCGCATAGTATTCAATGTATTTCAGGAGTATCCATGATCAAAAAATGCCTTTTCCCCGCAGCCGGATACGGAACGCGCTTTTTACCTGCCACCAAAGCGATGCCCAAAGAGATGCTCCCCGTCCTCACCAAACCGCTGATCCAGTATGGGGTCGAAGAAGCGGTCGAAGCGGGCATTCATACAATGGCTATTGTTACGGGGCGCGGAAAACGGGCATTGGAAGATCATTTTGACGTAAGCTATGAGCTGGAGCACCAGATCAAAGGAACCGACAAAGAACACTACCTCACCGAGATCCGTACCCTGATCGATCAATGCACGTTCTCCTATACCCGACAAAATGAGATGAAAGGGCTAGGGCATGCGATTCTTACGGGCGAAACACTGATCGGGAACGAGCCGTTTGCCGTTGTCCTCGCCGATGACTTATGCGACGGCAACGGAGCCGGAGGAATTCTCTCGCAAATGGTGGCCTTGTTTGCGAAATACCAATGCTCGATCGTCGCGATCGAGGAAATCGATCCGAGCCAAACCAACCGTTACGGGATTATCGAAGGAAGAGAGATCGAAGAGGGTGTCTACCAAGTCAGCAACATGATCGAAAAACCGGATCCCTCCGTTGCCCCAAGCAATCTGGCGATCATCGGGCGCTACATTCTGACCCCGGACATTTTCGGCATCATCGAAAACACCGCTCCCGGCAAGGGGGGAGAAATCCAGATTACCGATGCGCTGATGGCGCAGGCCCAAAACGGGACGGTTCTGGCCTATAAATTTAACGGAAAACGGTTCGATTGCGGAAGTGTCGAAGGATTCGTCGAGGCAACGAACTACTTTTACGAAAAGAGCAGATCCTAGCCGTTATTGGCGAAATAGCGTCCTACCCCTTCTAGCAGCCCTTCCACCATCCATTTTTGATACTTCTCATCGGCAATCCGCGCCGATTCATCGGGATGGCTGATATAGCCTACTTCGAGCAATACGGCCGGCATCTGAGCTCCGACAAGAACCCAAAAAGGGGCTTCTCGGACGCCGTTATCCCGCACGTTCGGAAATTGCTTCCGCAGATTGAGCAGCATTCCTTTTTGCAAATCGATTGCCAGTTTGTTGGAAGCAATGATTTTTTCGGTGTTCAAAAAGCTCAAGAAACTGAGTTTTCCGTACTGTCCCATCTCGTTCATGTCTTCGGAGTTTTCCAACGCCGCTACCCGCATTGCCCGCTCGCTCCGCCCGGGTGAGAGAAAATAGGTTTCCAGCCCCTGAGCTCCGAGAGGATCGGAGGTTTTCGGGATGGAGTTGGCATGGACCGAGATAAACAGATCCGCCTCTTTGTCGTTGGCAAACTTAGTCCGGTCTTTCAATTCGATGAACGTGTCGTTGCTGCGCGTCATGTGAACGGTGTACCCCATCGCCCGCAGACGCTCAGCAAGCTGGATAGAGATCGAAAGGACGATCTCTTTTTCCATAAAACCGTTCCCGACCGCACCGCTGTCTTTGCCGCCGTGTCCCGGATCGATCACGATCACTTTTTTGCTCCGATCTTTGGGAGTGACGGTGACCAACGGAGGAAGCGTCGCGACCAAAGGCGGTTCCACCACAACGGGCTGTGTTACAGCCGTGGCCAAAGGCGGCGTCGTTTTGGGAGCTTCCAAATTCAGGTCGATGTAAACCGATTTGCCCTGAGCGGTCGGTTTGAGCATAATGGCTTTGGTATGCTCGATGACCAGACGCAGCGTTTTGGCATCGTACTGGGCGATTTTAATCCGATTGATCTCTTTGTGTTCCAACGTCTGGGTTTTGGAAAGAGTAGCCGATTCGATATCGATAATATATCGGAATCGCTGCTTGTCCGATTCAATGATTTTCGACATGCGGATTTCACTCTGTTGAACCGGCGTATCAAAAACCAGCTCCAGCCCTTTGTCTTTCCACAACGCGTTTTCTAATCGATGACGCATGACGACCGTTACGTTTTCCGGACGAACGATCGGCTCGTTTTTGAGCAGTTTTACGGGTTCTGGAGTCGTGAATTTACTCGCGATGGCGGCAGGTTTCAGCGTTTTGTCGTAAATGACCGACGGGATTTTGGATTCGAGAGGCTTGTCGGTGTTTTCAACTGTTTTGAGCGCCGGTGCCGCACTTTTCGTTTGGCTTTTCAATTTTGCCAGATCGGATTCGTATTTGGAAACGTCAATGCCGAGCTTGTTCCCTCCCCGAACGATTCCTTCGAGGGCTTCGTGCGCGACAGCGGTGTTTTTATCCAGCATCGAACGCAGATAGATCGTTTTGTATTCGTTGTATCCGCGGAACTGTTCAACCTCGTCACCGCTGTCGAGCGATTTTTTAGCCGCATCCAGCCGGTTATTATCCGCTCCCATCACTGACGCGAAACAAAGAAAGAGCAAAAGAAGAAAACGGATCATCACGGAAAAGCTCACTCCCCTTGAGTGAGTTTTTCCATCAACTCTTTGACGGAGATGATTTTATCGATCTTATAGCCGTTGCTGCCGGAAAAATAAAGACCCAATTCCATATCGCCGAAGTACGCGTCGCTGAGACGGTCGGCAATACAGAAACCTACCGCTTTGGCCTCGACTCCGCGGTTACACGGCGCAACGCAGTTGGAGATACATTTGATGGCCGGTCCCGTACGGCTGTCGATCAGATCGCGCAGTTTGGTCCGCACGCCGCGCGCAGGATACCCGACCGGCGATTTCATCAGGGTGATGTCTTCTTCTTTGGCGTTGATCAAGACCTGCTTGAAATTTTCATGGGCGTCACATTCGAACGTGCCGATAAAACGGGTACCCATTTGCACCCCTTTTGCCCCCAGAGCCATCATGGCGTCGATATCGTTTTTGTCCCAGATGCCGCCCGCCGCGATTACGGGGATATTACCCCATTTTGCCGCTTCTTCGACAACCGGACGGACAAGGTTTTCAAGCTGGTATTCGTCCATCGTGCACTGCTCGTAAGTAAAGCCCTGGTGTCCGCCGCTGAGCGGCCCCTCCAGCACTACGGCATCAGGAAGACGGTTGTAGCGTTTTTCCCAGCGTTTGCAAATAATCGAAAGGGCTTTTGGCGATGAAACGATGGGAACCAGCGCCACGTCGGGATAATCGGCGGTAAACTCGGGCATATTGGTCGGCAGGCCCGCACCCGTGATGATAATATCGATCCCCGCTTCGCACGCATCGGTTACGACACGGCCGTAATCGTTGATCGCGTACAGGATGTTGACGGCCAGCGGCGCATCACCGCAGATTTTGCGGGCATTTTCGATAATGGCGGTCAACCCTTTTTTGGAATAAAAGTTTTCGGCGTCCAAAGGACGTCCGGCAACCAATTTATCCGCGTACATTTTGTCGCCGTAATATCCTGTTCCGACGGCGCTGATCACTCCCAGCCCCCCCTCTTTGGAAACAGTCCC
>NZ_JQGL01000072.1 GCF_000747095.1 Sulfuricurvum sp. MLSB | reverse complement strand
ATTTCTGTGGTGTCATTTGATTTATTTTTTCAAATATACGAATTATTTTTTGATACTATATTATGTAGTTTTGTTCTACACGCTTGCCCTTTTCACTTCTTACGCTTTCTTACGACATACGCTTTTTCAAAACGACTTTCAGGAATTATCATATCGTAGTCTTTCATGTTATACTTCTCTATTTCGTCTTCGGTTGCTTTTCTGTAACCTTTTATATTTGCAAATAGCAACATATGACCTGATGTAATTTCTACCGCTACATTGAACATAGTGTCCCAAAAATAATCACCGATTTTTAATTCCATTTCTCTTGATTTAGTTATGCAAATATACGAATAATTTTAATAAACAAAAAAAAGGCCACCTATCAGGCAGCCCTTTCTTATATTCGAGGTAAGTTTATCCGCAAACGAGTTTCAAAATACCTGTGTTTGCAGTGTCGCAACCTGTGGGGTTTACGGCAACAACGGGACGGGCAATGAATTTGTAGGTTTCTACTTTGTCGTCTGTGAGACTGTCGCAGGCGATAGTGTAATGAACATCATAAACGATACCAGGGTGGAACATCGAAGGTTCTGACCATCTCCAGTCGTCTGAAGCAAACTGTACGGGACGGCTCTTGTCAATACCAGGGAGACGTGTTTTGAAAGCCATTCCGATCGCTGACTTGTCAATCAAATACATCACTTGTTCGCTACCATGTACGGCTGCCATGTTCTGGAAGTCAACATAATATTTTGATGCGATTGAATTGAAAGCAGCAGCGTCACCGGCTCCGTTTGCGTTCCCTGCGTTCTGTTTTGCGAGTGCCATTTGATTCCAGAGTAATCCGCTGTCAATCACGTACCAGTCCTTAAACTTGTTCATAATCACGGTACGTATTAGTTCGGGTATCATTCCGCTATTCCAGTAAGCAGCGTTGATGGTTGTGGTGTCGCCTGTAACAGTTCCTTTGCCTGCGTACAGGTTAGTTCCGAGTGCTCCCTCGAGTGCAGCAATGCCGTACTGAGTTATTAACTCGATAAGGTTACGCTCTGCTCCTATGCGGGCAGTCATATACAGGTCAATGTTGTCAACTTCATTCAGTCTTCCTACATTCTGCTTTAGAGTGAAACACTCAAAATAAGGAGTAGGAACGGAAATAAGTTTGGTGTTTGTGGAAGGTTCTCCGCATGTCTGGGTGCAATAATTGTCAGAGGTGTACTGCGCAGCGGTGTTTCCGCAAAAATGCGGATAAACAAGTTGCAGTACGTGTTCTTTATCGGAGTCCATAAGAGGCCCGAATTGCATGATCGTATTATCAAGTACGGCAATAAGTGCTCCCATGTTTGGTTCGTTGGCGGCCTTCAGGCGTCCGTCCATGCCTAATGCTGATGCCTTCGCAATGCGATTCAACAGCAACGTTTCGTCATAATAACCGGCAGTTGTGCTCATGTTTTCAAAGTTTTTAGAGTTGTTTTTAAGGGTCAAAGTGCAAATATACAACGGATATTTTATAACAACGAACAAATAAAATAAATAAAAAAAGCCCCGACATAAATCAGGGCTTAGAGCAAGGAAAACGACCGATTCTCAAAGCGTCCTAAGAGCGATACCCGTTCCTTCGGGTCTACGAGTGTGGGTTAACGGTTATTACCGCCATAGCCAGTTACGGTACTGTTGGCGCAAAGATACGAAATTATTTTAAATAAAAAAAGCCCCGATTTCTCAGGGCTTCGCACTCCGCAGAAACTTGCGGAAACTGCGGGAG
>NZ_JQGL01000071.1 GCF_000747095.1 Sulfuricurvum sp. MLSB | reverse complement strand
GCCCCCGTGCTGCGCAAGAACATCACGATTACGGTAAAAGAGCGCGACAGCGGATGGCGCACCGATCTGATGAACCTTCTGAAAAAACACGAGGGGGAGAGCGGGATCGTCTACGCCTTCTCCCGCCGCGAGACCGAGGAGCTGGCCGAGTTCCTCTCCAAAAAGGGGCTCAAATGCGCCCCCTATCATGCGGGACTCAGTGCCGAGCAGCGCCACGCGACCCACCAAGCGTTTCTGAACGACGAGACGCAGATCATCGTCGCGACCGTCGCGTTTGGGATGGGGATCGACAAAGGGGACATCCGCTTCGTCATCCACACCTCGCTCCCCAAGACGATCGAAAACTACTATCAGGAGATCGGTCGGGCCGGGCGCGACGGGATCGATTCGGAGGCGGTGCTGTTCTACTCGGGGAGCGATTTTTTCACCAAAAAACGGCTCATCGACGAGGGAGGCGACCCGCAGTACCGGGAGATGATCCTTTCCAAGCTCCGCGCCGCGATGGACTACGCCACCTCGGAGGAGTGTCGCCACAAAACGATCGCGGCCTATTTCAGCGACACGATCACACCCTGCGGCGATAAATGCGACAACTGTCTGGAGACGCAGGGGAGCAAAAAGGAGATCACGACCCCCGCGCGGATGTTTCTCTCGGCCGTCTACAAGACGGGGGAACGGTTCGGCGCGACCTACATCGGCGAGGTGCTCTGCGGGGAGGAGAAGGAGAAGATCCTCTCCAACGGCCACGAGCGCCTCAGCGTCTTCGGGATCGGAGCGGAGATGAGCAAGGGCGTGTGGGGGACGATCTCCAAACGGCTCGTCGAGCTAGGGGCGCTGGAACCGGACGAGTACAAGGCGCTCCATCTCACCCCCGAGGGGGCAGAGATCCTGAGGGGAAACCGGAGCGTCCACATCCGCGAGGAGCGGCTAAACCCAAAAAAAGCGCAGATGAGATCCAAAGCCTCCCATCCGCACGCCCCGGCGCACTACGAGGCGTTCAGAGCGCTGCGCGCCTCCATCGCCCGCGAACACGGCATCCCCGCCTACATCGTCTTCGGCGACAAAACCCTCTACGAACTGGCCGAACAACTGCCGTCAAACAAAGAGGAGATGCTGAACGTCAGCGGAATCGGCGAGGTGAAGTTCGAGCGGTACGGGGAGGCGTTTCTAGAGCTCTCGCAGGAGCTGAGAGGCAAAGAGGGAAGCTGAACCAAAACGCTTCCCTCCCTTTCTAAACCTCTCTATTCTCCGCCGTTCACTCTCCCCCGCATCTTCTTGATATTCCCGTGCTTCGTTTTACTGTCCATGCGCGTATCCACAAACGTCCACCCTCTCACCGATTACAAAGAGGAAATTTTCCAAACTTTAATGCCCTCACACCCCAATACGTACCTTGAACCATGCCGCATACAATGCCGGAACAAAGATCAGCGTCAATGCCGTCGCAACAATTAACCCTCCCATAATCGATATCGCCATAGGTCCCCAAAACACACTGTGTGTCAGTGGAATCATTGCCAAGATAGCTGCCGCCGCCGTAAGAACCACAGGGCGAGAGCGACGCACCGTCGCTTCGATGATAGCATTCCATGCAGGGGCACCTCGTTCAATATCCTGTTCGATTTGATCTACGAGAATCAGTGAATTTCGCATAATCATACCGCCTAATGCAATCACTCCGAGCAGTGCAACGAAGCCAAAAGGTGCATTGAAAATCAGCAATGCCGGAACAACGCCGATTAGTCCTAATGGAGCAGTTGAAAAGACCATAAACAAAAGAGAAAAATTCTGCAACTGCATCATCAAAATCAATAACATTACGGCAAACATAATCGGGAAAACGGCAAAAAGCGCTTTATTGGCTTTATCGCTCTCCTCGATAGCACCTCCCGCTTCGATACGGTAACCGACAGGCAAAGAGTCGATCACGCTCTGTAATGAGGGCATAATTTTTGACGTTGCGTAAGGACCTTGTACACCCTCAGCAAGGTCACTACGCACGGTTAGTGCCATGTCGCGGTCACGTCTCCATAGTACCGGATCCTCAAAGGTGGATTCGATCTTCGCCACCTGCGATAGAGGTATAGCGATTCCCGTTTTAGTAAATAACTGGATGTCACCGAGTCGTTCAATAGATAAACGCTCCGTCGGTACAGCACGTACGACAACATCAACAAGCTCTTCGCCTCTGCGAATCTGTGTAACGGGAGCACCGTTGGTCACCGCTTGGACGATATTTTGGACATCCGCCGTATTGAGTCCGACCAAGCGGGCTTTATCTTGATCGACATGAACGGCGATAGAGCGTACCTGCTCATTCCAATCGAGTTGCGTATCCCGTACAAGCGGGCTGCTACGAACAATATCACGAACGCGATACGCAATTTCTCGCACTTTTTGCTCATCCGGCCCGATGATTCTAAACTGTACGGGAAATCCTACCGGAGGACCGAATTCAAGTCTCGTAACGCGTCCTCTCACATCGGGAAAGGCTTCATTTTTGGCAAAAAGTTCCATCAATTTGCTACGGACCTGTTCACGTGCTTCAAGATTGGGAGTGACTACCACAAATTCAGCATAGGAGGGATTTGGAAGTTCCGGGAATAACGATAAAAAGAATCTCGGGG
>NZ_JQGL01000070.1 GCF_000747095.1 Sulfuricurvum sp. MLSB | reverse complement strand
AATCCCTCGCGGGCGATCTCCAGCCCCTCTTGCGGATCTCTGGCCATCCCCTCGGCAATCAGGGCATAGGCCGCATTGATCAGTACCATGTCCCGCTGCGCATCGGTAGCGCGGTTGTTCAGGATGTTGGTCAGAATGGTTGCATTCATCGCCGCATCTCCTCCGAGGATGGCTTCAAAAGGGGCCTTTTTGATTCCGAGGGCTTCGGGATCGATTTCGAAATAGTCGATTTTACCGCCGTACAAATGGGCGGCATAGGTGATATCGCTGATGCTCACCTCATCCATTTTCTCGCGCGAACTCACCACGATCGCCGACGTCATACCCAGATCGCGGGCCGCTTCCGCCATTTTTGGCACGAACACCTCATCAAATACCCCAAGGAGGATTTTGGAGAGTCCCACCGGATTCGTCAGCGGCCCCAGAATGTTAAATACCGTTTTTTCGGGGATCGAACGGCGCACCGGCATGATGAATTTCATTGCCGGATGATGATACTGCGCGAACAAAAACGTAAATCCGCTCTCTTCGAGGAGTTTCGCGCTTTTCTCAATGCTCAAATCGAGCTTGACCCCGAGCGTTTCAAGAACATCCGCGCTCCCCGATTTGGAAGTGATGGAACGGTTGCCGTGTTTGGCGACATACGCGCCGCACGCCGCCAACAGAATTGAGACGGTAGAACTGACGTTGAAACTGCCGCTTTTATCACCGCCTGTTCCGACGACGTCGATCAGCTTTTCTTTGAGCCAAAGAGGAACGTCCAATGCCAGAGCATGCCGTTTCATCACCTCCGCAGCCGTTGCGATCATCGAGGGAGACGTCGATTCGTTCAGCGTCAAAGACAACAGAAACTCCCGCATCTCCTCGTCGCTGAGGCGGTGTTCAAAGAGCGCTTCGAAATCGCTTTTGAGAGGGTTCATGAGAGTTCCTTGACGTAAAGGTTTTGAGCTGATTTTGGCGTCGATTTGACCGTAGGGATCGCGAGCACTTCATAACGCACCCGCTTCTCCAGATAAACGAGAGTGACGATGTCGCCGACGGCAACGTTTTTGGACGCTTTAACCGCTTTGTCGTTGATGTACACGACCCCTTCTTCGATCATGTCCTGGGCAACGGCGCGGCGTTTGGTTAAATTGACGGCATTTAAAAATTTATCGATTCGCAAAGAGTCATCCGTATGCTTGTATTTGAAGCGTTTATTGTAGGCGATTCAAACTAAAAGGGAGGTAAGAGCGCAAAAAATGTTCCACTTCCTCAAGGCTCTTTATTCGATCTTTGCAAGATAGAGTTCATCAAGATGTTCCAATCCCCCCTCGACGTTCTCAAACCACTCCAAAAATGCGGCCGCATCAGGACCGCGGAACAAGGAACCGTGCTGCGGCGCGATCATATCGACCTCGTAGCGTTTCACTTCCCGAACCCATGCGCGGCAAAAAGCGTTCGCGGCCATATAACGCTGATGAAAACTCTCCAAAAACGGCCGATGGCTTTCAAAATCATCGACTTGTTTGTTCAGATTCTGCGGAGAGAGGATCGCCGCCCCGATGTCCCCGGAAAAAACGATTTTTGAACGGCTGTCGTAGAGGGAAAAATTCCCCGGGCTGTGGAGAAAATGGGCGGGTATAAACTGAACGTATCCTTCTTTGAAGGGGATTCTTCCTCCGTGATCGGGAAGAGCGATAATCCGCGACGAATCGGTCAGCCCGTAATGGCTCATGAAGCGGGTCCACAATCCCGACATAATGAGCTTGGCGCTCGTCGCAACGCTCCATTCCGCAATCGCGCCCGCCACGTCAGGGTCTTGATGGGAAAAGAAAATGTATTTGATCTTGAGAGGGTCGATATGGCGTCCGATCGCCTCGTACAGTTCGCTGAAGATCGAACCGCTGCCCGGATCGATGACGATGGCACTGTCTCCTTGGATAATCAAAAACTGGTTGACCGACAGGGAATTTTCCGCCTGATCTTCGTCTTCCAGACTGAACATGACGCATTTATGGACGCCGTCCTCGTACAATAACGTTTCTTTATTCATTTTATCTCTCCTTGAACTCCCGAATTAATTGCATCTGCCGTTTCGCGATATACCCGATCAGGTCTTTATGGTGGCGGCTGTGCAGATCGTAGGTAAATACCGCTTCGTACTGATGAGACTGTTCACCGATGCGGAAAACATCGGCTTCGGTGTTGATAATGACCGGTTTAAACGGCGGCGAGCCCAAAACCAGATCGAGGATTACTTTAGAACCTGTCTGGAACCCGGCGGGCAATGACGCCATCACCAGACGAATCGCTTTGATCGAGATGTCGGCGATCTCCATATCGGTTTCAAACTTGCGCCCCTGATACAGCAACGTCACTTTGGCCTCCTCGTCGGGCAAAACGCGAATATACTGACGGCGTGTCGGACTTGTCGTCGTCATCTTGCATTCGCCCAGCTTCACCGACAGCTGATCGAAATTGATCTTCAGAATATCCGTCGAGACGATAAACATCGGGAAAATATCGGAAACAAGGACGACGCGCCGCTCCAGTTGCATCGCTTTGAGCTGCATGATCGTCGTTTTGATCCAGACATAATTTTCATCGATCTCGCCGATCATCCCGTCATTGGTGATGCTAAGCCCTTTGTACAGATTGTGGATTTTGATTTTTGCGTTATTGCGTTTCGCCATTTCGAAAAGGCCGCGAATCGCCCTTTTGTCTTTTTGCACCGCTTCTCTTTCGACCGCGCTCGGATCGAACAGCTTCAACAGATTCAGTTCGCTGACGTCGTTTAGGGAGAGGATGAAATAATCCTCTTTATCCGGGATTGTCTGCAGATTGAGAACAAAATGGTGGCTGTTTCCGTCGGCGTCGGCTATTTTGATATTGAAAAGCTTGCCGGGATGGTTTTTCGCCTCATGCAGCCATTCGACCTTATCGTGGTTATACAAAAATCCGCTGTGTTCGAGCAGTAATTCGCCGAAATTGAGGAAACGTTGGCTGAATTCTTCGGTACTGCCCGCTTTGAAAAAATCCAGGCACGGCTGATTGGCCATTACGACCGTTTCGTGTCGGAGCAAAAGGATAAGATTGTGCTGATAATTGAAAATATTCTGCAAATAGGTGTTAAAGAGCTTCTGATGCATCTGCATGCGCATTTCTCTAGCGCATCGCACCAGTACGTCAACGATATTCTGCACCGTGATCGGTTTGACCACATAATCAAAAGCGCCCAAACGGATCGCTTCGTGCAGCAGACTTTTTTCGTCGTGCGCGGAGGTAAAAATAATTTTCGTTGCGGGATCGATCGCCAGAATGCTCTTGGCCAGTTTCAAACCGTCCAGATTCGGCAGCTTGATGTCGGCTATGACGATCGCGGGACGATGCCGGTTGAACAGTTCCAATCCTTCCTCCGCATCCGCGGCCGAATGGACGACATCGAAAATATTTCGGAACAGCGCACTGGCCTGTGCGTTGAGCGCCGGATTCTCTTCGACGTATAAAAGGACGTAGTTATGCAACGCTTTGCGAAGTTTTTTCAGCGCATCCGGATCGATCATCGGTTCCTTTCATGAATCAAACATATTCACAAATAGAATAGCAGATTTTCTCTTCTAACTCGCAAAACCGCTTTCAGGGATTTCGACATTTTTTTTAAAGGCAATCAACAATTCTGATTGATCCGATCATAACGGCTATGATGCCCGATAAAGACGAATACAGTCATCTCAGGCTGTTCGGAGAATAAAATTTTGTAGGATTGGTTGGTATGCATCACGGCGATGCTTCGTCGGCATTTGTCTTTTTTACAGACTATTTTGTGGTATTTCAATCGAGGATCAGTTTTATTCTGAAGATAGAGGCTAATCGTTTCGTCGATTTGCTCAGCATTTAAAGCACCCGATTCGATCAGTTTGTTTTTTTGCCGCTCAAAAACGCTCTCAAAAGCGATCAGTTTAGCGTTCAACTTTGTAGAATCCCAATTCTACTTGGGCGCGAACCAACAAATCGTAAAACACGGCGGCTTTATCGAAATATTGTTGAATCAGTTCGTTTTGAGAGGTCATGGAAATCAACGGTTCAAACTCATCGATCAAATCATCCATTTTGATGACCATTGAGTCGATCATAGCATTGGTGAAATTCATATACGGATGATAATGAAGCAAATCCTCAAAAAAGACATGGGAAGCGTTCAGAAGCATGATCCGCTTTACCACCTCCTCATTATCGGCGAGGGTATCGATATTACGCTCATAATAACTGCGATGTTCGATGAGGCTGTTGATATGCTGAGACAGATTATCCTGAATCGATGCGCTGTACATACTTTCAAGCATAATATTCAACCCTTTTTTTTATTCTCAAATATTTTATCTTATTTTGACTAAATTACCTTCTATCTTCTCATTTCTAACGAGGACGTTTTGAACAAAACTAAAAAAAAATGTTTACGGGGATTAGAGTTCTAGCCAATTACCTAACTAATGTATTAATATACAACTGCTTTATTAGCTTCATATATTTTTGAAATACCCTAATTCATTTGAAAGTTTAAGGATTTTTTCCTTTTCTTGCTCAGTCCACATGGAGTTATGTATATATGCGATATCAGAGGAATAACCTACGTCTGAAGGTCCTGATCTATCTGTCGCAATACCGACAATAGTTTTAATTTCAGGACGTTTTACATCAACAATTGAACATCTTAATAGTAATTCTTTAGCCCTAAATTCTCTATCAGAACTTTTCCCAATTAAAAATACAAAAGCCACATTATCATACCCCATAACAACACGTGATGCAATTTTCAATTCTTCTTTCTGAAGAAATTCCATAAAAGCATCCGCAAGATTTGCACGATATCTTCTTGGTTGCAAAGCCATAGTAACTAATGCCAGCTCATTATTTGTTACTTCTTTACTATGCATTTCAAACATCCCACCTGTTAGTAGGTCAGCAGAATAGCTTTCGATTAATTTATCCCAAATATAAGAAGTTTTAAAATCAATCAACATATCCTTATATTCTGTGGATTTTGATAAGCTGTTCCATATATCATTATCCAAAATCAACATATCTGGATGACTTTCATCTGTTGCGAAATTTAGAGAGTACCTACGTTGTATGTAAAGAGCAATTAAATCTTGAAGACCACCACCATCAAATATCATTCCAATTTTTTTATTCATTAAATTTTCACTAGATTGCAAAAAATCAGTAAAATCTGTAATGGTATCAAGTGCTTTAAAAAGAACTTCTACGCTATTTTCATCACATACGTGAACAAATCCATGACCTAAATCTCCCCATTGTATAGGTATCTGACATTTAGATCCTAACGAAACTGAAATTCTGTGGTATTTTCTATCTGATATTAGAGGTAAAGTTATTATTCTTCCGTCATGTCTTTCAATAACTGTCTGCGTTTGAAGCCATCTTTCAGCACCCCAAATTTGACCAACCGAGTCTTCAATAGCATTTTTTATCCAACGCTCATATCCTAAACTATCACCGGTATCTTTATATTGAATTTCTTTAACCGAAATAATGATGATATGTTTAGCACATACAATTAAACAATCGCATAGCTCTTTTCTTTTTTTCCCAATAGGATTTGGATGCGTCCATGCTTTCAAAAAAGATTTTTCTGAAAGTTCATGAACAAATTTTTCGGATGGTGTTAATCCTAGAGCCATATAAAAAAATCCTTTATCGCTAACTCTAAATAAAATAAAAAAATTTACATAGAAGATTTACTTGGAGCGCAATAGAATTATTGTACACTGTTTGGTGGTGTGTGCCCATATTTGATTGCTTTTTCTCTTTGAACACTAGATAAAGCTGACCAAATGACATGTACATGATTTAATGGCATTTGCATCAAATCCTTTTTGTACTTATCTTTTTTTAAGCTAACTTTGAAAAACGAAGGACTATGTTCTATCTGATGGTTCGAAAGTCTCCAAAAAACCACAAAAGCAAATTTTGGTGTCAAGTACTTATTTTTTAAATAAAATTCTAATGCGTTCTTCAAAATATCATTAGGTTCTTTCATAGATAATCGTTTAAGAGCTTCTATACATGAATCTAATCGTATTTTATTTTTAATTTGTTCAAGCTTTCTTTTTGAGCTTTTTGCATCAAGCAATTTATCATTTTCAAATACCTGAATTTGAAACTTTAAAATGCAACTTGAGCCAACCCGTAGATGATGATTTGTATTTCTATTTTTTATTTCAAAATGATATCTTACATGTTCTTGATTACATAATTCACATTCTTCATCTGCTAGCTCATGATCTTGTACATTTTCAGTAAAATACCATTCCTTGAAAGCTTCTGGTAGTGTTCCAGCGACAGAAAGTGGCAGTATATTGTCTGCAACTCGTTGAGGATATGTACTCATTAACTTTCCTTTCATGTATAACTTTTAATATCCTACATTCTAAGCAAAGCAACCTAAAACAATCATTTCACCCTAACTCGCAAAACCGCTTTTGAAATTGTCTTTGGCGACGACGATCTGTTTTTGCTTCTCTTTGCGCGCCGTATCTTTTTCGACAAAGATTTTTTGGCGTGTCTGCGGATCCATCTCGGTGTAATACATCACCGCCGAATAGGTCCCCGGGGTCGGGGTAAACACCTGCGCCTGCTCGGGGTTCATCTTCAGCTCCTGCGTCGTGAAACGCTTGAGGTCGTGCATGTCCTTCTCGGTGCATCCGGGATGGGCGGCGATCAGGTAGTAGGTCAAAAACTGGTTTTTTCCTTCTTCTTTGTTCAAACGGTCGTAGAGTTTTTTGAAATCGACGAGGGTCTGTTTGCCCGGTTTGTTCATCAGGTGGAGCACGTGGGGCGAGGTGTGCTCGGGGGCGACTTTCATCTGTCCCGAGATGTGGTAGCGCACCATCTCTTTGAGGTAGTCGTACCCCTGGCGCTTGTCCTCGTTGATCAGATCGTACCGCACCCCGGAGGCGACAAACGCCTTTTTGATCCCCCGCACCTCGCGAAGCCGGCGCAGAAGGTTGATGACACGGGTATGGTCGACCTTCATCTTCTTGCACAGGTGGGTGTCGTCGACGCAGCGCTGATGATCGCAGGTGCCGTGTTTAAGTTTTTTGTTGCACTCGTAGCCGTACATATTCGCCGTCGGTCCCCCCACGTCGCTGATAATCCCTTTGAAATCCTTGTACTCGGTAAACTGCGTCGCCTCGTTCAAAATCGACTCTTCGCTGCGTGTGCGGATGGTACGCCCCTGATGGACCCCGATCGCGCAGAAGTTGCACTCCCCCCAGCACCCCTGATGGGTCATGATCGAAAATTTGATCGTCTCCAGACATTTCACGGCCCCATTCGGACGGTGATAGGGATGCAATTCGCGGGTAAAGGGAAGCGCGGAGACGGCATCCATCTCCCCTTCGTCCAGATAATCGGCGGGCGGATTTTGGATGCTGAAACGGCCGTCCACTTCCTGACACAGCCCCTTGGCCGAAATGGGATCGTTGTTATCGTAGAAGATATCGAACAGATCGATGTATCGCTCTTTGTTATCCAGACACTCCTGATGCGACGGCAACGGCAGATAATCTTCGACAGGTGCTTTGGCAATATAACACAGCCCCCGGATATCGAGGGGAGACTCGCCCCTCTCCAGCCGTTTGGGGAGTTCGACGATCGCCCCCTCTCCCATGCCGTAGATCAGATAATCGGCTTTGGCATCGAATAACACCGGTTTGCGCAGTTTGTTCGTCCAGTAATCGTAATGGGTGACGCGGCGCAGACTCGCTTCGATCCCTCCCAAAACAATGGGAACGGTGTTTTTGAAATGTTTGCGGATCAGGTTGGTATACGCCAGTACCGCACGATCGGGCCGTGCGTTGTTCACTCCGCCGGGGGTATAGTCGTCGCTTTTGCGGAATTTTTTCGTTGCGGTGTAGTTGGCCACCATCGAATCGACGCTTCCGCCGCTCACCCCCCAAAAAAGACGAGGCTCTCCCAAACGCATAATATCATCGGTGGCGATATCGGGCTGCCCGATGACCCCGACGCGATACCCTTCCCGCTCCAGTATCCGCCCCACGACGGCAACGCCGATAAAAGGCGAATCGATGTAGGCATCGCCGGAGACGAGGATCACGTCGCATCGGTCCCAGCCTCGCGCGTCCATCTCCTCGCGGGTGGTCGGCAGATAGCGTAAATGTTCGGGAGTAACTTTCATAACGCGATTGTACGGCGGATCGTCTTACAAAGAGGTTCAACCTGCGTTATAATTGGATTATGGAAAATACTCTGAACCAAGAGATCATCGAGCATCTCATGCACCCCAAAAACTACGGCCCGCTCGAAAACCCTACAGGTGTCGGTGTCGGCCATTCCGAGGAGAGCGGAGAGTTCGTCATTTTTTATCTCTCATGCGAAGCAGAAACCCTCAACGGCGTCGGATACGCGACAAACGGCTGTCACGATACCGTTGTGCTGGGATCGATGTTCACCGAAATGATCAAAGGCGAGACGCTCTCTTATGCCGCCGCCGCTGCGGAGAAACTGCGCGAAAAAGTAGCTCAGGGGCCGGCCAAACAGCAAGCATGCGCCCAAATGGTCCTCACCGCATTTGAAGCGGCTCAAATCAACCAGCGTCATCGTCATGAAGGCTCCGACGAAGAACTGCACGCGATTGAAATCGATATGAAATGCGAGGTAGAAGGATGAGAGACGCGGAACTGTTTCGGCACAAACACCAATTTTGGCTTCGTTTGGCCTATTTGTCCTTTTCGGCGGATGAGCCGTGTGTCAAAAATCGTCTTTACGAATTTTCCCAAATCGAATTCCGCCACCTCAAATGGCTCTGTGAAACCTTGTACGCGGATGGCATTCCTTACGATTACCACCGCGACGGCGCGTTTGGCGTCGAATTTCATACCTTCGGCGATGCGCTGCGCGCCGCCGTCGATGAACTGGGTTCCCTGCACGAACGGTATGACGATTCGGTGCTGTGCGAACGGATGCGCACGGATGAGCGCTTTATCCTTTCTTTTCTAAAAGAGTGTCAGGGAACCACCGCGCAACCGCTCCGCACGTTCGATCGTTCCCGCCGTTGGCCGGATGCTTCGTTGAATAACGAACAAACCGACGCTCTGACGCTGTTTTTATTTGAAGAGAGCTACAAAGAGTACGAATTGATCCTGATCTACCTTTACCGCCTCGCCCGCGCTACGACCGCCGCGCAAAGTTCGTCGTTCACCGACCTGATCGAGGAATCGCATTTTCATCTGCGCTCGTTCAGCGAGATGATGGCGAAAATGGGGATTTTGGCACTGCCGCGCGAACTGCATCCCCGTACCTACGAAATCACCGACATGGAGAAATTTCTCCGCAACGGAATCGTCGAAGAGGAAAATGCCAAGGAAGAGTGCCGCCGGCTTTCGTCGGTCATCACCGATCCAAAACTCTCATCGTTTTTTGAGTTTATCAATTTTCAAGAGAGCTACCACATCGAAATCATGAAAAAACTGCTAGAGGAGAGAGAATGGAAGAATTAAACACCAGCGGAATGGACATCGTATTTCTGGTCGGCTTGCTTGCCCTTATGGGATTTGTCCTGACCCGCAAAAAAAAGTAATTAAAAATACTCTTTGGACAGTTCTTTGAGCTTGTTGTAGATATTGTCGAAGTCGGTCGAATAGACGCGGGTATGGGTTATCGACGTCATAAAGTTCGTATCCCCTTCCCATCGCGGGACCAGATGCATATGAATATGCTCCGCAATCCCCGCACCGCCGGCACGGCCCAAATTCATCCCGATATTCACGCCGTGCGCTCCGAATCCCTCTTTGAGCATTCTGACCCCTTTTTGGGCCAAGGCGCTCATGTGTATCCATGTCTGCGCATCAAGCGCTTCGAGCGCGTCGGTATGATGATGGGGGATAATCATAAAGTGTCCGGGTGTATAGGGGTAAAGGTTCATTACGACAAAACAGTGTTCGTCGCGGTGCAGTACGTGAAGGTTCACACCATCCGTGTCGTTGGCACTGATGTGGCAAAAAACGCACCCTTCGATTTTTTTCCCTGCGATGTAGTCAGTGCGCCACGGGGCATATAAAATCTCTTGCATTTCTTTGCCTTTCGCCCCCCAGTAGAGGGTCAGATAAAATTCGGCGCGTCGTTCGCGAACAGGATAATGTCTCCCGCACGCGTCACTTCTCCGAGCGTTTTGACCATCTGCGATTTATCCGCAAGCATGATCTTTTGCGGAACCTTCAGCTCTTTGTCAAACTGGAGCGCATTGAGCTGCCCCGTGATAATGGCGATGTCGAATACCTCGTTGATCGCGGCGATCAACTGGGAATTAAGCTCGTCCGTGCTCTCAACCAGTCCCGGTGTTACAATCACTTTGCGCCCGCTGTGGAGCGAGCAGAGGCGTACCCCTTCGAGCATTCCGTCGATGTTGCCGTTATAGCCGTCATCGAGGATGATTTTTCCTCCCGCATCGATACGTTCCAGACGATGTTCGACGCTTTTGAGACCGTTGACCGCCGAGGCGAT
>NZ_JQGL01000069.1 GCF_000747095.1 Sulfuricurvum sp. MLSB | reverse complement strand
GAACTGACGACCTTCGGGTTATGAGCCCGACGAGCTACCGGGCTGCTCTACTCCGCGATCCCGAATTAATGTGTAACAATAGTGGATGGGGTAGAGGGATTCGAACCCCCGAGTGACTGGACCAAAACCAGTTGCCTTACCGCTTGGCGATACCCCAACAATCTCTCTTGGAGGCCGAAATTATAGACATTTTTTAATCATTTGTCAAGCCATTCGAAAACAACGTGCAAAAAAAAGGCAATTTAGTGTTTGTGATAGATTTTTAATCCTTTTTGCTTATAATTCCCTACCTATATTTATAAAAAAAGAGTTTTGATGTCAGCAGTGCAACGGGTATTAGACGCGATCGAAGAGTTTAAAAAAGGGCGGATGGTCATTATGGTCGATGACGAGGACCGTGAAAACGAGGGAGACCTGGTCTATGCTTCTGTTTTTTCGACTCCCGATCATGTTAATTTTATGGCGACGCACGCCAAAGGGCTGATCTGCGTCGCAGTTAACCCCTCCATCGCCAAACGGTTGAATCTGGAACCAATGGTCAAATCCAATACCTCGATGCACGAAACGGCGTTTACGATCTCCGTCGATGCGGCAGCGGCGACTACGGGAATTTCGACGGCCGAACGCGACATGACGATCAAAATTCTGGCAAATCCTCTTTCGCATCCTGCCGAACTGGTCATGCCGGGACATATTTTCCCGCTGGTGGCGAAAGAGGGGGGGACGCTTGTTCGTATCGGACATACCGAAGGTTCCGTCGATTTGTGCCGTTTGGCGGGATTGGCCGAATCGGCGGTCATCTGTGAGATCATGAAAGAAGACGGAACGATGGCGCGTCGCGACGATCTGGACGTTTTTGCCGCCAAACACGACCTTAAAACGGTTTACATCTCCGACATTGTCGAGTACCGTCTGGCAAACGAAATGCTGGTCAAAGCGGTATCGGAAGAAGAGATCGAATTTTTCGGCGTTCATGTCAAGAAATACGAATTCGCCGACCATGAGGACAACCGCCATACGGCAATCGTCTTTTACCGTGCCGGAGAGACGGCGAACGTTAAAGTTCATAACGTCGTTCCCGACATCGATCTGCTGCTGAACCAAAGCAAATACACCTATCTGATCGACTCGATCAACTATCTCAAACACAACAGCGGCGTACTGCTGTTTATCAACAAACCGCCTCATCAGCAGGTGAACATGAAAGAGTACGGTATCGGTGCGCAGATCCTAAAATCGCTGGGGGTCAAGCATATGAGGCTGATTGCGGAATCAAAAATTTCCGATTTTGCGGGACTTGGCGGTTTCGGACTGAACGTGGTTGAAATCGTCAATGCCCACGAAGGGCATTAACGTCTTACCATCCTACTGTTGATTTGGAGGTCACTTTGCGGATCTCTTTTTCATCGGCCCAGACGATTTCCCCCGTCTGAGGATTCACCAATTCCAGAGAAATATTGTAATAAACGTCTTTGACGTCATCGCTTGCTTTTTTGATCGAGCGGACATTTCCGGTAATGACGTAATCGGCGTCGGTCATCAGTTTGATGTTCTTGTTGTCGGTGACGGTCGTCGTCAGGTTGCGTTCGTCATAGACTTCGCCTAGATTGGCTTTGTCGGCCAGAAAGCGCACTTGCCCGGATTTGAGGAGTTTGATCCGGATTTTATCGGTAATCGCTTTGGTATCGATGTGCTCGTAGGTAAGGTTATTGACGCTGCGAAGACGAACTTTCGGCGGCTGCGCGGCAGAAGCGATGTAGCGCGATTGCAGAAGAGACTGCGTGAGAGTTTCGGCGCTTGATTGAAGGTCGGTTGATCCGAAAGCGTCCGTAAGCGTCTCGACAGCCTTGGCATCGCCGTATTTGACGTTTGAGTCGTATCCGACCATCCCAGCCCCGCCTTTGGTGCTGCTGCACCCTGTAGCGAGGATCAACACCGAAGCAAGCGCGACAGATAACGATAGATATTTCATAGAGTTACTCCTTATTTTTCCGGTACGGAAACGATGATTTTATAATCGACGACATCGGGAACGCTGCTCATCTCAACGATCTGTACTTTTTGGTTTTTGTGAATCGTAATCGGTTTCCACGGCGTCGTATCTTTGATGATACCGTTTTTATCGTACCATTCGATCTGGTAAACGAACCCTTCGGTTTCGTCGTTGTCGTCGTTTTCAAGCTCGGCGACCACTTTCAGGAAAGCCCCTTCCTGAAAACTTTTGTGGTGGTTGATTTCAACCCGTTCTTCACCGATGATGTCTACTTTTGAAGCGCACCCGCTCATCAAGACTAAAAGTATTCCCGCTGCATACAGGGGAGTTAGGGATTTAGTAATCGGCATAATCGATCCTTATATTGTCGTGCGTGAGATAGGAGACAAGAATAAATACTCCTTTTCCCGTTTTGGGAAGAGTAAACGATTCTTGACGGTCATTCAATATGATACTGATAGTTTCCCCTTTTTTCGCTTCAAAATTCATCAGATAGCCTGAATTTGGCAGCGTCTCCCAGTTTCGGAATCCCGAATCGGCGATGGAACTGCCAAGATCGAAGAAGAGAGAAGTCAGAAGTCCTCCGAGGTCGCCGAAATGGTCATTCGCCTGCTTGGCCGCAATCCCTTTGGTCGTCGCGCGTACGGCTGCCTTGGCCAATTCGCCGGGGAATTCGTCACTGAGCGTTTTATAGGCCATCATATCGCTTTTAAGAAGTCGCGGCGGAGTAAATGTGCGCGGACCGTTTGCAATGGTGAGACGGTTGAGATCGTTGCCTGGGGGCGTGTAGGAAGGCAAATCAATGCTGGTGTATTCGGCGGCATGAAAAATGGGAAAACGGATTTTTTCGATTTTCATGGCAGGGGCTATCCCTGAGAGGACGACGATGTTGACGTGCAGCTTTTCCGGCGAAACCGACGTTTTGGACGAATTGATGGTTTTGGTCACGTTGGGGTTGAGCGCAATTGCTCTTTTGAGGAAAACACTTCCTTCATCGCCGGTAGCATCAGACAGACCGGATATTTCAGAAATAATGTATCCCAGCGTGTAAGAGAAGGGATCTTGATAGTTGTTGAGGAGATTTCTAATGTCGGGGCTGTTCAGCAACGCCGCCATCGAATAATTGGTCGGAACGGTATCGGTACTCGTGTCGCGCGCTGCCGCGGTGGCTTTGTCTTTGGCGGCTTGTTTGATCTTTTCATCCGATTCAATCAACCAGAATTCCTGCCGTTGTTCCATCCGGCGCATTTCGACGGCAGCCCCTTCGACTTTGCGGAGCATGATGTAGTTGATGGCATTGAGCGTGTGCATCAATGCCCGCTCGTATCCTTTTCCGAAATAGGTTTCGGACCCCTTGGACAACAACGAAGAACCTACAAAAGAGCCGATGTTACGTACGCTGATCGTCGCGCGGTTTTCATATTCGTCCAGTATGGCGTATGCTTTTTCAAACGATGCGATCGAGCTGTTGTAATCGCCGTTTGCCTGTTGCAATCGTGCAAGATTGAGCCAATACCAGTATTCGTCATCGTCGGAAGTATCGGCACAGAGGGAAGCTAGCGTTTTATCGAACGTCTGGGCTGAGAGACCGCCGCGAAGCTGCTCCGTACTTAGAACGGCAGCGTGAAGAGAAGTGTAGAGCGTGATGACCGCCGCTATGAAAAATCTGAACACCGTTCCTGCCCGTACTGATCTGTAGTGGTTTATTATACCACGCAACGCGTCAGCTTTGAGCGTTCGGGTCAAGAAACGCAATGCGCTGCGAGAATTGTCTGAGGATCAGGATCGCCGCCATCGTACCGGCCGTGTCAGCAAGTGAAAAATAGCGGATCGGCAAAAAAGCGATGCGGAAAAGAAGGATCAATGTTTCATCGCCTTGATGAACGATTCGTAGATATTTTCAAGCTGGAGGTCTTGTTCGAGAATCTCTTTGTTGTCCTGAACCATATGATGTTCAAGGACGGCAACCCGTTTGAGAAGGTATTCGAACATCTCTTTGTTGATATCGGGGAGCTTATTGTGGCTGAAGGGGTCTTTGTCGCGCCCTTTTTGGATGACATGGGCGGGTATTCCGATCGCGGTACTGTTTTCGGGAACTTCGCGTACGACGACTGAGTTGGCTCCGATTTTGGAATTGGCGCCGATCGTGATGTTCCCGAGGACTTTTGCCCCTGCGCCGATAACGACGCCGCTTTTAATCGTCGGATGACGTTTGCCGGGGGTAAGGCTGACTCCGCCGAGCGTCACTCCCTGATAGATCAGGACATCGTCTTCGATGATCGTCGTTTGGCCGATGACGACGCCGAATCCGTG
>NZ_JQGL01000068.1 GCF_000747095.1 Sulfuricurvum sp. MLSB | reverse complement strand
AAACATTCGGCAGATTGCGCGACTCTGTGGAGCGGATGAGGCTCTCGGCCTGCGCATAACGCGCCTGGATGCTTTTGAGGCTCGGAGCGTGCTCGAGGGCATCCGTCATAATGGTATTAAGCTGGGGATCGCCATACCCTCTCCACCACTCTTCCCAAAGGCTCGCCTGATCGAATGAAGCGATCTCTTTTTCGAGATCGGTGTTGATTTGCATGAGGGAAAGAGGAACAGCCGTATCGGTTTTGGGAACGCACCCGCCGAGGAGCACGAGGGCGGCAACAAGCCCTAATAAAGGTATGGGGTTCATGATCTTGGGCTTTGAAGATTCTCGTAAATGGTTTGCAGAACGAGGGAAAGTTCCTCTTTCTGGGTCTTGCTGATGCCGCAGAAGGCTCTTTCGATCATCGCGTCGCCCAGTGCGACCAGAGGTTCGTAGAGTTCGCGCCCCTTGGCCGTGATCCGTACGAGATAGGCACGGCGGTCGTTCTCTTTTGGCTCGCGAACAATCAGCCCTTTGAGTTCAAGCTTGTCGAGCATCAGCGTCATATTCGACTGTTCGAAATAGGTGTCCTGCGCCAGCTCTTTCTGGGTCAGACCGTCTTTTTCGCACAGCCGGATCAGAATAACCCGCTGGGCGTAGGTCAGACCGTAGGGCTTAAGCTCTTTTTCGAGTTCGTTTTTGAGAATATTGCGTGTTTTGGCAATCAAAAACGCGACCGAATTGTCCGATTCGAAACTCATTGCATCCCTCCTTCGTAAAAATTGGCGGAAGTGTAGAGCGATACGCCTTAAATACTTATTATAATAACTATTATATTAATAATATTATTTTTGCCGGTCGATTTTGTCGAAACGGCACAGGAAAAGGGCGCTGAATGGGAAGAAAAAAGGTTAAAGAAGCGTTATGGGGAGATAAAATTCCAGATCGAACTCGCCGGAAGGGTCGAGAAAATGGTTTTTATGGTAGATCGCGTACGGAGGGAGTGTCTTGGCTTCGAACCCGCTCTCGGGAAGCCATATCTGGTAAACGTAGCGCATGAAATGAAGCACATCCCCGTATTTGCCCTGTATGCGAAACACCGCGCACAACGACGCGGGGATTTCGAAATAGGCCACCGCACCGTGGGGGTGTTCCCTTTTGGGTACCTCTATCGCTGCGATGTAAGCACATTCCTCCAGTGGGGTGATCGTCGGGTTGTCATGGTGAAACGCGATCTGACGGGCGCTCTCGGGGAGGCCGTTTTCAATGCTCCACCCCCTCAACCGATTCCAGCTATTTTTGATCGAAACATTGTAGCCGCGATGACGTATGTAAGCGGCATAGATGGGGGGAGCCTTCACAATACGGGGGATTGTCCCGGAAAAATCGCGTTTGGAGCCGCTGTAGGGGGAGCCGGCGAGGATTTTTTGGGAATATGACAGATAAGCGCCGCTTTTCCACACCTTCGGCGTCGTATGAAAACGCTCACGAAACGCCTTGATGAAGGAGGTCTGGGAACTGTAGCCGCACATCCGGGCAATCTCGGAGACGGTCGCGTACTTGTTGGTGAGCAGAAGGCTGGCCGCCTTTTGGAGCCGGATCGATTTGATCGTTTCGTAGAGGTTTTCCCCCGTCTCTTCTTTGAAGATCCGCTGCAGGTGGTGGACGCTCAGGCTCTCGCGGCGCGCCAGCTCGGCGGCGTTGAGATCGGTATCGATGTGCAGATAGATGTAGGAGAGGACGGCATTGACGATATCCGAATGAAGATGTTTCGTTTCCCGCTTCATTTTATTTTATACACCCCTACCGGCAAAGCCGCTCGGGGTGGCAGGGACAAATGTCCCTACATCCCCCTAAAGCTTTCCGCATTATGCGGAAGATAGTAACAATATTAGCACATTTGAATAAAAATAATGATTATTTTGGATAACTTTTTTGATCCTTTGGATAAAGAATAAAAAAATAGATTCCTCTACAATAGCGGAAAAAAAAAGGATCGTCCATGAAACGCTCGTTCATCCGGGAAATTCTCGAAGTTATCGGAAGCGATACGGTGTCGTTTGCCGGGGGACTCCCCGATGAAAGCCTCTTTCCTCTCGAAGCGATGCAGAAGGCGGCGGCTGATGTGTTCGCTTCCCCCGCATCGTTGCAGTATTCGCTCAGCGCGGGTATCCTGCCGCTTCGCGAAAAACTGGCGTCGTATTACACCGCTATGGGGTTGGAGACCAAACCTGAAGAGATTCTAATCACGACGGGTGCTCAGCAGGCGCTCGATCTGATCAGCCGCGCCTATTTCCGATTCGGCACGGTCGTCGAGGCGCCCGCCTACCTCGGAGCGCTCAATGCCTTCAGCGCCAACGGGTGTTCGCTCAATCCCGTAACGCTGGAGGAACAGGGACTCGACATTGGCGCTTTTGAACGCCGTTTTGCCATCACGAAACGGGCTTACGTCATGTGCGATTTCCAGAATCCGACGGGGATCAGCTATTCGGAGGCGCAGCGCGAGGAGCTTGCCCGGATCGCCATCCGGCACGACGGAATCATCGTCGAGGACGGCGCGTATATGGAGCTGTTTTTTGAAGAGCGCCTCGCTCCGATGGCGCTCTACGCACCGCATCACACCCTCCATGTCGGATCGTTCTCGAAAACGCTGGCTCCGGGATTGCGCTTGGGATGGATCCGGGGGGATGCCGCGCTCCTTGCGCCGATCCTCGCGCTTAAAGAACGTTCCGATCTGCACACCTCGACGCTGTCGCAGCTGCTGGCCGAACGTTTCTGGGAAAGCGGATTGTTCGGCAAACACCTGCGTACGGTCCGCTCAACCTACAAAGCAAAATGCGACGCATTAGCCGAAGAACTCACCTCACAGCTGAGCGATTTTCGCTTCACGAAGCCCAAAGGGGGGATGTTCATCTACGGCCGCTTCCCTGAGTGGGTCGATGCAAAGGAGCTGGCGATGGAGTGCCTGAGCAACGGGGCCGTGTTCGTTCCGGGAGGGGAATTTTATCCCGGCTCTCCGCTTTGCTCCGAAGCCCGCTTCAATTTCACCGGGACAACCCCCGAGCAGATGCGTCGGGGAATCGCGATCATCGCCCGAACCTACGAAGCCTACAAGCAGCGTTCTGCCGAGGCAGAGGCAAGCTTTAGTGCCATAGCGGCCAGCGCAGCCGAAGGGGCGAGCTCCTTCGGCGTTCACAACAAAAGGAGCGTTTATGCATGAGATCAAATTCCCGTTTCTGGAGCATATCGGCGGCAAACTGATCCGCTACGAACAAGGGAGCGCCGAGGTGGAACTTCAAACGATGCCCTATCATCTGCAACATCTGGGATTCATCCACGGCGGGGTCATCTCGACACTCATGGACAACACAGGGTGGTACGCCGCCGTCTCCAACCTCCCTGAGGGCTTCACCTCGGTGACGATGGAAATCAAGATCAACTACCTCAAACCCGCCTCGGGGAGCCATCTGCGCGCGCTGGCAAAGGTGATCCGTCAGGGGAAAAAGACGTCGTTCGTCACGATCGAGCTCCACGACGGGGAAAACCTCGTCGCGTTTGCTACGGGGACGTATGCGGTGTTGGAAGAAAAAAAAGGCTAATGCGGTTTTGAAAGCAGCCGGTTCAGCCCGTCCGCAAACGCCCTCACCGTTTTTTCCCCGATGGCACTCGGCCCTCCGGTGATCTCCCCCGCATTTCGAAGTTCATCCATCAGATTGCGCATCGCCAGCAGATGCTTGATGTTGTTCTCATCGTAGATCGTGCCGCGCGGGTCAAGGGCTACCGCTCCTTTGGTCACGATCCGATCGGCCAAAGGAATGTCGGCGGTGATGACGAGGTCGCTGCATTCGCACAATTCGGCGATGCGGTGATCGGCTTCGTCCGGCCCCTGCGCCACTACCTCCATCGAGACGTGGTGTACATCGGGGATACCGATCCGTTTGTTAGCGATAAAAACGGTGGTGATCTGACGCTTCAATACGGCGCGAAGCAATATCTCTTTGAGTGCGTTGGGGAACGCATCGGCGTCGACGAGGATTTTCATATTGCTTTCTTTTGAACGCCAAAGGAATGCATCCCTTTGGCTACGCTGGCCGCTGTGGCACTGAAGCTTGCCTCTGCCGAGGCAGATTTTATGCTCATCTGCTTCGTCGGCTGTCGCCGTGGTGGGTGCGGTTTTCCCGCTTTTGGGGTTCCCGGCTTCCCCCTTCGCGTTTTTGTCCCTGCGGCTTGGAGCGAGGGGCGTTACCGCGCCCTCCTCCGCCGCCGCGTCCCTGTAGGATCGGCTCGGCTTTGATCGAGGGATCGGGTTCGAACCCTTCAATGATGTTCCGGTCGAGTTTGCGGTTGATCAGCTTCTCGATCCCCTTAAGATAGTCATATTCGTCCACACATACGAGCGATACCGCTTCTCCGGCATTTCCCGCCCGTCCGGTACGGCCGATGCGGTGGACGTAGTCTTCGGCGATATTTGGGAGTTCGAGATTAACAACATGAGGAAGCTGATCGATATCCAGACCCCGTGCGGCAATATCGGTCGCTACGAGGATCTTCACCGCACCCGATTTGAAATCGGCCAACGCCTTGGTGCGGGCACTCTGACTTTTGTTGCCGTGGATCGCTGCGGAGGTAATGCCGATTTTTTGGAGATACTCGGAGAGTTTGTTTGCCTGATGTTTGGTACGGGTAAAGACGAGCACCTGTTCCCATTTATTGTCGGCAATCAGTTTTCCGAGCAGCGCACTTTTGCGCTTGCAGTCGACGAGAATAACGCTTTGTTTGACCAGATCGCTCGACGTGTTGCGGCGCGCCACTTCGACGACGGCCGGGTTGCGGAGGATCGATTCGCACAGCTTTTTGATCTCGTCACTGTAGGTCGCCGAAAAAAGGAGGTTTTGTTTTTTGGCCGGCAAAATCGCGATGACGCGGCGAATATCCTTGATAAATCCCATGTCCAGCATCCGGTCGGCTTCGTCGAGGACGAACATCTCGACATGACGCAGGTCGACCGTCCCCTGAGAGACGTGATCGAGCAGACGTCCGGGAGTGGCGACGAGGATATCGACGCCGTTGCGCAACGTCGTAATCTGCGGCTGTATCCCGACGCCGCCGAAAATAACGGCGCTTTTGAACGGAAGGTATTTGCCGTACGTTTTGACGCTATCGCCTACCTGTGCGGCGAGTTCGCGCGTCGGGGTAAGGATCAGGACGCGAACGCGACGAGGCCCTTTGGCATTGTGCGCTCTGGAGAGGATTTCGAGCATCGGAAGGGTAAACCCCGCCGTTTTTCCGGTCCCCGTCTGGGCTCCGGCAAGCATATCGCGCCCTTCGAGAATCGGCGGAATCGCCTGAGCCTGTACGGGAGTCGGAGTTGTGTATCCCTCTTCGGCAACCGCTTTTAGAATCGGTGCGGAGAGGTTAAGATCGGTAAATAACATTGGGGTATGGTTTCCTTTGGTGGTTGAAGCGGATAAAAAAGTGCAGATTCGGCAGCTTACGGATTTTCCGTTTTAATGACAGTATTATAGCGAGATTCGCGCAAGTTACACCTTCCGCGAATTATAATAATTTTCAAATTCTCCCGCTTCCATCGGTTTGGCAAAATGGTATCCCTGCACCTCATCGCAGCCGTACCCTTCTATGACATTAAGCACCTCTTCGTCCTCAACTCCTTCGGCAATCGTTTTGAGGTTGAGACTTTTGGCCATTTGCACGATCGTGCTGACGATGACCGCATCCTCCTGATTGGTTAAAAGACCGCGAACGAACGATTGATCGATTTTGAGTTTGTCTACGGCAAAACGTTTGAGATACGCCAGAGACGAATACCCCGTGCCGAAATCATCGATCGAGAGCTGCACCCCAATATTTTTTAACCGGTTGACCGTTTCAAGCGTTTTTTCCGTATCGTGCATCATGATCGATTCGGTCAGTTCCAGCTCTAAAAAGCGGGGGTCGATACCTGAAACGTGCAGCGCTTCTTCAACGATATTGTCCAGATTTCCACGTTTGAACTGAATGCCTGATATATTGACTGCGACGCACAGTTCTATCCCCATACCCTGCCAACGGGCGGCTTGCGCACACGCTTCGCGGATCACCCATTCGCCGATGGGGACGATCAGCCCGTTGCTCTCGGCCATCGGAATAAACTGCATCGGAGGAATCATCCCCAGTTGAGGATGCTTCCAGCGAATTAATGCCTCAACGCCTACAATCCGTTTGTGCTCCAAATCGATCTGAGGCTGATAATGCAGCACCAATTGATTCTCGGCGAGTGCACGCTTCAGATCGCTTTGGATTTTAAATTGCCCTATCAACGCATGCTTCATTTGTTCGGTAAAAAAGCGATAGGTATTTTTCCCCGATTCTTTGGCTTTATACATCGCCGTATCCGATTTTTGCAGCAGTACGTCGAAGTCTCCTCCGTGTTCAGGGTATACGGCGACACCGATCGACATTGAAACCGATAGCACATGGTTCAACACGTGAATGGAGGCTTCGAATTCTTCAAGTATTTTGGTAATGGTTGTCAAGATATCATCGTTTTTTTCAATTCCCGATAGGATGACAAGGAATTCATCCCCCCCAAGCCGGCTAACCGTATCGGTAGCACGGATACACATCTTAAGTCTGAACGCAACCGTTTTGAGCATCGCATCGCCGATAGAATGTCCCAACGTGTCGTTGATCGTTTTAAACCCGTCCAGATCGATAAACAAAAGAGCCGTTTTCAACCCGCTACGCGCGGCGTAGGCAATCGAATGTTCCATCCTCTCTTTAGCCAGAGTACGGTTAGGCAACCCCGTCAGAGCATCGTGATGAGCCATGTAGGCGATTTTTTTTTCGGCGGCTTTTTGTTCGGTAATGTCCTGCACGGTTCCCAAAGTGCGGATAGGCCGATCAAGCGTGTCGTAGTAAGTTTTGCCCCGTTCATGGACGTATTTGATCCTTCCGTCGCTCATTTGGATACGATGAACCACGTCGTAAGGGGTTTTGTTATTGAGCGAATTATGAAATTCGGTATCGACGAATTCCCTATCATCGGGATGTATGACATTGATAAAATCGGCATACTTCGGCGGCTCGCCGTCAGATTCGATTTCAAAAATCCGATAGATTTCATCCGACCAGGAGAGCGCCATATCGGTAAAATCAAGTTCCCAACTTCCGACTTTGGCGATCCGCTGCGCTTCGCGCAGACGTTCTTCGTTTTGTTTACGTT
>NZ_JQGL01000067.1 GCF_000747095.1 Sulfuricurvum sp. MLSB | reverse complement strand
TTGAAGGAAAAGAATACATCGTCCAGGACGGTGATATCATGCATTTCCGTTTCAACGTCTAATTAGGTACAATATTCGCAAATTGTACACTTACTAATAGACAGGAACACCTTCATGCGTCTTCAGTATACGGGTCCGAAGCCCCTGATCTCTTCTCATGGGATCAATTTTGATCTCAACAAAGAAGATAAGTTCGTTTATCTCAGTATCGTCGCCGAATTGATTCAGGCTCTGAATCATGAATATATCGGCGAAAAACGCTATATTTACATGACCTCCGGAAGACCGCTGGACAACGAGCTGATCCTTTCAATCATCCAATCCCTCAACCCTTCGCTCGAAGAGGATGTCCTCGAACGCCGGCGGATCGTCAATGCCGAAATCGACGAAGAGATCGAACGGGCTCACTCCAACAAGCTCCTTTGCGAAGAAGAGCGGGACGTGCTGATCAAAAACATCGAAATGCTGCGCAATTACCGTACTACGCGATCACTCAACAAAACCGTCTATTACAGCGGCATCACCTCTATCGCGAAAATCATCAAAAACGGTCATATCGACCATATCACTTCGCCGATGTACCCAAAATTCATGCACGTCTTTCACTCGTTGCAGGGAGTTCTGAGCAAACTTCATCCCCCCGTCGACAGTTCGATCGACATTTTTCAGGAAGACGAACATCTTCAGATTCGTCTGAACATTCTTTTCAGGACGTAATCGTCGCGATCGTTTGCGCGAATTTGACGTTCTCTCCGGCGGCAACACCCAAGTCGATCATCCCCGGCTCGCAGAGCATTACGATCGTCGATCCCATTTGGAAACATCCGAAATCGTCCCCTTTTTTGAGCTGCAGATCGGCATACGCATAATGGCTCGGCGTCAGCACGGTATTCGTATCGATACGCGGTTCAAATCCTACTTCCATTTTTCCGACATTCAGTGCTCCTACCAGAATCAGAAAGAAACGTTTCCCTTCGTTACTGAGACATTCCAGAACAACCCGTTCGTTTTCGATAAACAGATCGACCTGTTTTTTCAGCGAAGGGATATTAACCGGATAGAGTTTGCCGGGGATATGGGTAGCACTCAGTACTGTCATATCGATCGGGGCATGGTATCGATGATAATCGCGCGGGGAGAGGTAAAAATTAACGAATACTCCGTCATGTACCGCCTTTTTGGCCTCAGCACCGATACTTTCTCCCAGCACGCCATCGACCGAATAACTCATCCCCTTGATCTGAAGTGCGAGATTCTGATGGATCGTTCCGCATTCGGTGATCAGCGAATCGCACGGGCTGATCATGCATTTGGGATCATGGGAAAAAGGCCGCATGGTTGTAAATTTTCGGGTAAAAAGAGCATTAAGCGTCGAATAGCTTTCAGGCGATTCGAACTCGCTCATGTCCAGCCCCATCATGCGGACATACGTCGTATTAATGATCTTCTGCACTTTGGGCGAATGCTCTTTGGAAGCGAGTTTTCCGAAAGCCTGTGATAATGCGGATGTGTAATGTCGTTTCAAATTTACTCCTGATCTTCGTCGGTTTGAATGGCACGTTTGGCGATCTCTTCGATCAATACAGTCGCGTAGCACCCTTTTGGTAGAGTAAAATGAAGCTCATACCAGGCTTCCTGTTCTTTGTATTCCCCTTCGATCTCTTCGGGGAAAATCCATCCGTAGCGCCGCGCGCCGTCGATTCCGCTACTGATGCAGTCGTAATTTTTTTCGATCTCGCCGGCCAATCCTTCGGCACGGGTAGCACGCTTGCCGCTGAGCAAACCGCTCACCGAAATATCGCGGGCATTGAAACGCTCCGTCTCAGCCTCTTCGACATAATGAAATATCCGTCCATACGGATAATGCATCATCACGTCACCGTGAATCAGCTTGAAGGGGTGTTTTTGCGACTTCATCGAGACGCACTCCTCTTTCGGCAATGACAGGATGGAAGGGAGCTGCTCGAGGTCGAATCCTTCGACCAGTTTGGAGATTTCGATCCGGCGGCTGAGCCAATCGTTAAACAGATAGCTCTGGTAGGAATTGACGTAAAACTGGGCAAGTTTCTTGTTCCGTTCTTTGAGGCTCCCTTCCAGAATCGCTTTCCCTTTCTTGTAATTCTCGCCGTCCAGACCGAAACGCTGGAAACCGAAGTAGTTGGGCATTCCGTGACTCTTGATCGCTTTGAGCGCTTCGCCGATTTTGGCCGCCGCTATGGGGGTCACTTTTTTGAGACGGATAAAGAAGCGGTTGCCTTTGAGATGGCCGACCCGGATTTTATTGTTATGGTACGTTTTCCCCAGAATCTTGATCCCTTCGTGCTCGAAGCGTTCCAATACTTCCTCGTATTTGCGCGGAAGCGAGATGTATTGCTTGGTCTGGGCGTTTTTGTCTTTAAGCCCGGCATACCCGATATCGCGCCCTTTGATCCCCAGATGGTTGCTGAAGATATCGACCATCTGCCAGGTGGAGAGGTTCTTTTTACGTACATGAAGCACAAGGTGTTCTCCGTCCCCGCTGAACGGATAAAGCGGGATTTCGTCGACCACAAAATCACGGGGAGACTGGCGGAAATGAAACTCGATCGGGCTGTGGGGTAAATAATATTGTCGTTCCATGAAACTCCTAAAAATGGTGTGCTTTGCAGCGGTTTGTGAATTTGCCTCTTTTGGCCCGTCCGACAATCCGCAAAGGGGTACGGGTCAACGCGGCAAGCCGTCGGATTGTGCGGGCTTTGCCGGGAGGAAAGGCAATAAGCATCTCATACTCTTCCCCGCTACAGCCGAGCGGTTTGGGAATTTTTTTCGTAAATGCGATCCCTTTTGCATTGGCTTTGGAGAGTTTCCCCAAATCGCTGAACAGTCCGTCGGAAATGTCCATCCCGCAGCGCAGATGCCGCCCCGTTTTTTGGATGAACCGCTGCCGTAGTCGCGGGCGGACAAAACGGCTTTTCGAATGCACTTTTCCCCCTGCCATCAAATACCGCAGTTCTCTGGCCGATGTCCCGATACGCCCGGTATAGGCAAGGATGTCACCGTTTTTAAGCCCTTGGCGCGTCAGCGTTCTTCCGTCCGTTTCAGAGACGATCGTCACCGAAATATCCAGCTTGACATTGCCGATCGTATCGCCGCCGATGATTTCGATCCCGTAGTCGCACGCCGCATCTTTGATCCCGTCCGCC
>NZ_JQGL01000066.1 GCF_000747095.1 Sulfuricurvum sp. MLSB | reverse complement strand
ACAGCCCCCGCTCCGGCGGGAGATTAGAGGCGATTGCGATGGCCATGGCTAGCGGCAGGGCGACGATGGCGACGGCCAGCCCCGCAATCGCATCGGCAATAAAGTCAGAGCGGCTGTAGCCTTGACGGCGGAAAAGAGTGATGAATTTTGGCTCCAGAGAGTCATGGAAAGAGCGTAACATGAAAAAATGGTCCTTGGGAAAATCGATGGGGTAAGTGTAGCACTTTAACTTCCGTTTTATGCCTCTTCAGCTAAAATTTGCGCAATTTTCTGCACCTTCTTTTGGCTCTCCTTCTGCGAACTTTTTTTTCGTTCGGCATTGTTGATGTTCCAGAATGACTGTATGCAGGCTCACATAAGGAGTGTAGATGCTGTTATTGTCTCCTAAGCAGGAGTGGTTCGGCAATATCCGCGGAGATATTCTTGCGGGTATTGTTGTCGCTCTGGCGCTTATACCTGAATCGATCGCTTTTTCGATCATTGCGGGGATCGATCCGAAAGTAGGACTGTATGCGTCGTTCTGCATCGCCGCAGTCATCGCTTTCGTCGGAGGGCGTGCAGGGATGATATCGGCAGCAACGGGTGCGATGGCTTTGTTGATGGTGACGCTGGTCAAAGAACACGGATTGCAGTACCTGCTTGCGGCAACGTTGCTGACGGGGGTACTGCAGATCGTAGCGGGGTATTTGAAGCTCGGTACGCTGATGAGTTTCGTCTCCCGCACCGTCGTGATAGGATTTGTGAACGCGCTGGCGATTTTGATTTTTACGGCGCAGCTTCCCGAACTGACCAATGTGACGTGGCATGTTTACGCATTAACGGCGGCCGGGCTTGGGATCATCTATCTTTTCCCGTACGTTCCCAAACTGGGACAGCTGATCCCTTCGCCGCTGGTGACGATTCTCGTTCTCACCGCCGTTACGGTGGCAATGGGGATCGATGTGCGCACCGTAGGGGATATGGGAGCGCTTCCTGATACCCTACCGATCTTTTTGTGGCCCGAAGTACCTTTGAATCTTGAGACGCTGTCGATTATCTTCCCTTACTCGGCGGCACTTGCGGCGGTAGGTCTGCTCGAATCGCTGATGACGGCGACGATCGTGGACGATATGACCGACACCGACAGTGACAAAAACCGCGAGTGCAAAGGGCAGGGGATCGCCAATATCGCCTCAGGATGCATGGGAGGAATGGCCGGATGCGCCATGATCGGCCAGTCGGTCATCAACGTCAAATCCGGCGGCAGAGGCCGCCTTTCGACTCTCGTAGCGGGCGTATTGTTATTGATCATGGTCGTTTTCATGTCCGATTTGATCTCTATTATCCCGATGGCGGCGCTCGTTGCGGTCATGATCATGGTCTCTATCGGAACGTTTGACTGGGGATCGATCAGAGGTCTTAAAACACTTCCTATCTCCACGAATATCGTCATGCTCTCGACCGTTATTGTCGTCGTATGGACGCACAACCTAGCACTCGGAGTCTTTACGGGGGTTTTGCTGGCTTCATTGTTTTTCGCCAACAAAATCAGCCATTTCCTGTACTGGGAAAAATCGTTCGATGAGAGCAGTAGCACCCGCGTGTACAAATTTATCGGGCAGGTGTTTTTTAACTCGGCCGATAAATTTGCCGATGCGTTTGATTACAAAGAAGAAGTCAAACACATCATTATCGACGTTACCCGTGCGCATTTTTGGGATATTTCGGCAGTCTACGCGCTGGACAAAGCGGTGATCAAGCTGCGTAAAATGGGGAAAGAGGTGGAAGTAGTGGGGCAGAATGAAGCGACGAAAACGATTATCGACCGTTTCGGTATCCATGACAAACCCTCGGATATCGAAAAAGTCATGGGCGGGCATTGATTTCGATCAAGTAATCCGACGGGTAAAATAACTATAATCCTTCCCTTAAATCACAAAAAGGGCAACGAATGAGAATTATCGGGATGCTGCTTGCATCGGGAATCATGACATGGGGAGCCGAGGGGTATGGCGTCTATCAGAAACACTGCGCCTCTTGCCACGTCGAAATGATGGAGAAAACAGAGGTGATTAAGCACCTGCATACGCTTAAAGCCCCTCCGATGGTGGAAGTCTCGAACCGCTTGAAAGAAAACGTGATCATCTCAGACGAGGACAATGATGTCAAACGCCGCGTCATTATCGCGTTCATCAAAGACTACGTCGAAAACCCCAGTGTCCAGTACAGCATGTGCCATCCGATGGCGATAGAGAAGTTCGGAATCATGCCTTCGCTGAAGGGAAAACTCTCCGAAAAAGAGCGTCAGGCCGTAGCTGAATGGGTGTACGACCGTTATGAGGGGACGCCATTTCGTTGATCATCGTGCAACGAGCGTAAAACGTCCGCGCGACACATACAAAGCCGCCCCAAGAAACACGGCCGAGCCTCCGGCGATCCAAAACGGCGTCGTGCTTCCGAACGTGTCCCAGAGCCAGCCGGCCATGACAAGCGACGCGAGCGTAGCCAGTCCGACCGACGTGTAGTAGACGCCGTATGCGGTCGCTTTGAGCTCCTGCGGCGCTGTGTCGGAGATGATCGCTTTAGCCAGCGCGTTGAACCCCCCGGCAAAAAAGCCGTAGATCCCGAAACCGACCCATGCTCCCCATACCTCTCCCGAAGCCATAGCCAAAGTTCCCAGACCGAAAGCGAGATAGACGAACGACAGAAGCGCGGCTTTACCGAAACGGTCGGCAAGGCGGCCGATCGGTATCGCGAAAAATGCCTGCGTCAGGTTGTAGAGGGCATAAGCGAGGGGAATCATCGCCAATGCCACGCCGTTGTCGCCCGCCTTGAGGATCATAAACGAATAGTTCATCGCAAAGAGGCTGAAGAGGGTCTGGAAAAAGACGAGGGTGTAAAACGGCATCGGGAGCGCTTCGGGGCGGAACCGTTTGGCGGGGGCAGGGATGAAAGGGGCGTCGGTGATCGCAAACACGAGAATCGCCATCGAGATCAGCCCCGGTATGAGGCTGAGGGCAAAAACGGTTCGAAACGTCTCTTCGCTCTCTCCCAGCGCCCAGAGCAGGGCGAAAGTGGCCAAAGAACCCGCCAGCGCCCCCGCACCGTCCATCATTTTGTGAAAACCGAACACGAAACCGCTCTTACCGTTAGGGGTAGAAGCGCTGATCAGCGCGTCTCTTGGGGCGGCACGGATCCCTTTTGCCAGACGATCCCCGATACGGATCGTCGCGACCATTGTTGCGCTTTGGGCGAAGAATGCGAGGGGTTTAATGAGGTTGGAGAGGCCGTACCCGAAGACGACGATCCCTTTGCGCCGCCCGAGGCGGTCGGAGTAGAACCCCGATAGGGCGATGAGGAGGGCGACGGAGAGTTCCGCCAGCCCTTCGATCAGCCCGATCTGGGTTTTGGTCGCGTGTAAAAAACGCTCCAGAAATATGGGGAGCAAGGGGAGGATCATCTCCGTCGAAAAGTCGGTAAAAAAGCTGTTGGCTCCCAGCCCGACGATGTTTTTATTGAGCGGCGAGCCTTTCATAATTCCCTTTGATGAATAAGTAGGTTTATTTTAGCATATCGTATGCTGCTAATCTGTAATATTAAATAGTATCAAATACTTTCGTTTCCTCGACGAGGGCATTGATCTGACGTTGCAGATACTCGGGAAGGGAGGGGATATGCAAATCCAGAAATCCTTCGATAATCAGGGATTTGGCCCGATCCTCTTCGATCCCCGACGCCATAAGATAGGCCAACTCGTCTTTGGAAATCATCCCCACGCTCGCTTCATGAGAAAGCTCCAGATTGGGATTATTCGCTACCAGCTCAGGAATGGCATGGATGAAGCCCTTGTCGCTCAGCAGCAGGCCGTTACAGGCCATTGTCCCCCGTCCACCCGATTTTTCCCCGATGATTTTTCCCCGTGTGAGGACGTGTCCGCCGTTCGATACGACACGGCTGATCATCTGCGTCGAAGCCCCTTCGCCCTCTAACAATGCGGTCGATCCGACATCGAACACCGAACCCTCAGGAGCGTAGATGACCGAATAAAACTCGCCCAGTCCTCCCTCTTTGATGATCGCTTTGGGGTCCATCTGCACACTTTTGACGCTGCCCAGCGCTACATAGCTGGAGACGAATGTCCCGTTTTTGCCGACATACGCGGCGGTACGAGGATATACTTCGACCTCTTTGCCCCAGCTGTGTACCATCGTGGAAGTAACGATGGCATTGTCATGGATAAAAAATTCGCTCACCCCGATATGGCGCCCCGACTCGGCGTGGACGTTGCTCGTACACCCGCTGATCAGATGAAATTCCGATCCCTCTTCGGCGATGACGATGTTGTGGGTGCATTGGGTGAAACGGCTGCTGTCAATCAGGTAGCAGGTATAGATCGGCAGGACGACCTTTTCGCCTGCGCGGACACGGATGAAATACCCGAGATTGGCGGGGTTATTGGCCACTTCTTCGACATAGCTGTCCTGATCGGCGCTGACGAGCGAGTAGCTGAGTTTTCGCAGCCACTCGTATTTTTCCAGCGCAATCTCAATCGGGAGTATTTCGACCGCGCTTGTGGCGGAATGCGCATCGACGATCTGGGTGTCGCGGGCAAAAAAGGTCGCCGATTTATCCTCTCCGAGATTGTAGGCGACGTTTTTCATCGCCTGCAGGGTTGGTTCGTCGTAGGAGTTCATTGTTTCTCCTTATGATTGGCAATGCATTGAATGCACCCTGAAAATCCCCCTTTTTTGATATCTTCCATGATATCGAGAGGATTTCCGGTGCAGATGATCTTTCCGTCCATAAATACATGTCCCACATCGGCATGGACGGTACTGAGGATATTGCCGGTATGGGTGATGATGAGTGCGGAGCGTTCGCGCGAGGCCATCGGCGACTCTTTTTGCAGGATCGTATTGATCGCGTTGGAGATGACCGTGATGTTTTCGATATCAACCCCCGATTCGGGCTCGTCGATCAGTAGCAGATCGGGACTTTGGGCGTAGAGTTTGAGAATCTCGGCCCGTTTGAGTTCGCCTCCCGAAAAGCCGACATTGAGTTCCCTTTCCAGAAACGGCTCCATATTGAGTGCGGCGATGGAGCTATGTAGATCGCGGCTTTGACTGATGCTGTCCAGAAAACGCCTTAGCGTGACCCCCTTGATTTTGGGAGGGTACTGAAACGACATCCCGACCCCCAGATTGGCAATGGCATCGGTCGTCAGCTCTGCGGTATCGGTATCGTGGATGTGTACGCTTCCTTCTGTAATAGTGTATCCCGGAAGTTGCATAATGGCGCAGAGCAGTGTCGATTTGCCCGATCCGTTCGGACCGAAGAGGACGTGGACTTCCCCTTTTTTGATTGAGAGATCAATCCCTTTGATAATCTCTTTGTCACCGACGGCAACATGAAGATTTGCAATATCGAGTATATTGGTGTTCATGGTTATACTCCGTTTGCATGATGGCCTTTACCGATTATAGTGCTAAAATCGATTTTTTAACTTTAATATATTAGAATATTTGATCCATGTAAGTATTGCACACTCCTTGCATTCCAAGACGTGAAATATGAAAAAATACTGGAATGATCCCCGTTTTTGATACGGGAAAAACTTGTGATAATGATTAATATCGAGATGATACTGTTCATATTTAGACTTCTTAATATTAGCAACAGCCGCGGGATGCATCTTGACTCTCCCATGCCATACCGTATTCAGCTAAAAAAGTTTTAACGTCTTCAGTGCAGCATACCCCTTTGGGATTCGATTTTTCGCAAAACGATTTTCCTTCGCTGATGATGGCTTTGATCTTATCGGAGATATCCGGGATATTGTCCTCGATCATCTGAAAAAAGTCGCTTTTGAGCAGCTTTTTGCAATAGCAAAGTGGCGTTTTGAGATCGTCATTTTTGATAGTAACCTTTGATCTAATTTCGTCCTGATGGATAATGATGCTTTCAGAATCATCGTAATAAACTGCCGGACATGAGGGATTCATGCAAAAGTTGAATTTATCGGTATGATCCTTATAGTTCTCCAACATCTCTTTTTTGAATTGCGATTGTATTGTTAGGGACGAAACCTTTCTCCCAATAGTACCGCAAGCGGGGCAGCTTGCAGTTGCGGATGAGCTGAGTGAACATCCGCATCCGCTTCCGTTATCGCCGGTTGTTCCGCACTCGCAGCTCATAGATGTTTCTCCATATCGCATTCTGCCATTGCCTCTTCAACCTTTGAGGCTTCAAGTGTCTCTCCTTTGAGGGAGAGGGTAACGTTACCGTCTTCACCTGAAACATCGACGTGTTTAATATGATCTTTAAGATCACTGTTGCATTCGCAGCTGCATGTACCGCCGCTGTTGCAGTTTGACGCCATCGCTTCGAGTTTGGCTTTGGCGACATCGCCGGATAAGTGGATATCGACCCCTTCGGCTGTTTGAGTAATGTTTTTGTGAATCATGATCTTCTCCTGTATATGATTTCATAGGATAAGACGGACGGAGTGCCAAAAAGGTTGCACGTGCGTAGTGCAACTATTTTTTTAACGATTACGTCTTATAATGGAGAGTTTACTATTAAAGGATAATAGATTGATGGAGAGTTCGTTAACTTCACTTTATGAGACATTTCGACAGCCTCTTTTGCGCTTTGTACGATATAAAACGAACGATGAACATATTACCGAAGATATCGTGCAGGAAGTTTTTATCAAAGCATTTCGATCCATCGATACTCTAAAAGAGGGGCAAAAACTTCAAAGCTGGCTCTATGCCATCGCTTCCAATACGATCAACGACTATTTTCGAAAGCATAAGATCGATGTAACTGATGACACGGATGTATCAAATGATGAGGTTCTGCCTGAATCGATCATGCGTGAACTCGATTGTTGCTTATCAGCATTTATGGAAACGCTCTCTCCGATACAGCACGATGTATTGCAGAGTGTTTATTTTGATGAGCTGACTTTGAGTGAATATGCCGAAAAAAACAATCTGAACTTATCAACCGTCAAATCACACTCTAAGCGGGCAAAAACTGCTTTGAAATCTCTTCTCGAAGAGTGCTGTCGATTTGAGAATAATAGCCGTAACGAGATAGTCGATTTTCATAAAAATGATACAATTTGCCAAGCTAAATGTGGATACAAATGATGAGAAGAAAATAGTTTATTACTTCTTTTCTTTCGTCTCCTCGACAAACTCTTTCGCCTCATCTCCGCGCAGATACCCCGCCAGCCCGATCATTCCGTCGGTGAGGTAGCGGCTTTTGTACCCTTTGAGGGTCAGATAGATGCGTGCCATTTCGGCACGGTCGTAATGGGGACAGACGGTGACGATGGTTTTGTTTTTGTCGAGCTCGTTCAGGCGGTTGGGGAGTTCGTTCAGGGGGATTTTCTTCATAAATGGAAAACTCCACACAGCTTGCTCTTCTTTGAAGCGGATATCGACGAATTCGACCTCTCCCATCTTATAGAGCTCGACCGCTTCGAGGCTTTTGATTTTCATCTCGGTTCGTTCGTTGTAATCGAAGCGTTTGAGGTAATTGTCGAAACTTTCAGCATAAAGTGTGCTTACGATGATGAGAGCTACAATGATTGTTTTCATAGGTTTTCCTAAATCTTATGCTTCGCCAGAAACCGTTTCAGACCATCGGTCGTAAATCCTCCGATATGACGGTCGATCTCACGTCCTTGTGCGTCATACACGATCTGCGTCGGAATCATCCGGATTTTCATCGCGCGCGCCGCGTCCCGCTCCCATCCCACATCGACGAAAAAGATTTTGCGTTTGGGGTCGATCTGTTTTTCAGCATAGAGGAGTTCTCCCATCTCTTTGCACGATTGGCACATCGTCGAACCCGCTTCGACCATCACTACGTGACCTTTGCCGATCTCTTTTTTAACAATAGCATAGGGATAGGGCTGAAGCTCAGCGGCGAGTAGTGAGAGAGACAAAGTTGTGAGTAGGGCAAACAGTTTCATAGGTTTCCTTTTAGAGTTGTTCATAGGCCAGGGTGAAAAAATAGATCCCGATCCCGATCAGGGCGAGGGAAAAGAGTTTCGTCATCCATCCGGTGACAAAGGCTATTTTAGCACTGGACGCGACGCTCTGGGCAAACCCGACCGATACCCCCGCGGCGAGGAGAAGCAATGAATGTCCGAGGGCGAAGATGAGGACCAGCGCATAGGCATACCAGTCGGGGGCGTTGGCCGCGACGGTGATGATCGCCACCAGCGGAGCCGAAGCGCACGGCGTCGATACGAGTCCGAACACCATCCCGATCAAAAACGCCCCGACGTAGCGCAGGGTGATGAGACGGCCCATCCATCGGTTTTTGTCGATCACTTCGGGCAAAACCCCCAGCGAATACAGCCCGATTACGATGGCGGCGATTCCTCCGGCGATATAGGCTTCCAGCGGCGCGATGGAGAAAAAATACCCCATTTTCGCGACCATGTAGGCGAGGATGGAAAAACTCACCGCCACCCCCAGGGCAAACAGAAAGGCAAAAATATAGGTAAATCGCACCCGCTCTTTGGGTGATAGATGCGAGCTCATCCCCAACGCACTACCTACCAGCAGGGGAACCGAGATGATCGAGCAGGGGGCGAGGGAGGTGAGTGCCCCGATCCCGAACGCGGCGGCAAAGACGATGAGGCCGTGCGTTTCGAGTAGGGAGATGAAAAAGGATTCCACTACGGAGCTTTGATCAACTCGACGATCTCAGCGACGCCGAGGAGTTTGCCGGTACTGACCACCTTGCCATCAATCACGAGGCCGGGGGTGCTCATGACGCCGTAGCTCATGATCTTCTGGATATCGTCGACTTTTTCGACCTGGGCGAATTTGCCGCTTTGGGCTACCGCCTGTTTCGCCGCCTCTTCGAGGGCTTTGCATTTGGCACATCCGGTTCCTAAAATTTCGATTTTCATTGTTTCTCTCCCAACAGACATTCTTTCATCATCGGTGCCAATGTTTGGGCATCGACGTCGCCGGTAACGGTAAGTATAGAGCCCCCTTCGACGGAAGTCAACTCGATCCCCTCGATTTTCTGCATCATCGTAGGATCACAGTTGCAGTCGCACTGACCGTTTTGGCACGCTTCGATCTTGGCCCCCAGTTCTTCGGTGCTGAAACCGGTGAGAAACGCCTTGACGCCGTTCGCCTGATTCGTAATATCGATTTTCATATGAGCTCCTATAAAATGGTGTTGAACAAGAATCCGATCCCCATGATTCCCGCTCCGATGATCGCGAAAAAGAGGGCGATAAGGCGGATATGGAGGATCTGTTTGAGGATGATCGCTTCGGGGAGCGAGAGGGCGGTGACCGCCATCATAAACGAGAGCGCCGATCCCAGCAGCATCCCCTTTTGGGTCAGTACTTCCACCAGCGGCATCACCCCCGCCGCCGAAGCGTACATCGGTATCCCCATCAAAACGGCTACGGGGACGGCGTACCATGCATCCCCTCCGGCGTATTGCGCGATAAACTCGGCCGGAACGTAGCCGTGAAACCACGCCCCCACGCCGACGCCCACCATCACCCACAGGTAGATTTTGCGGAAGATGTCGCGGGTGTTGCCCCACGCTTCGTTCACCCGCTCTTTGAAACTCGGCACATAGGTCGGCAGTTCGATATCCCCCGATAGCGGCGGTACGGAAATGAGGACGTATTTTTCGACGTTGAACCGTCCGATCAGCCATCCTCCCAGTATCGCGACGGCGAGGCCGAACCCGATGTAGATCGCGGTGATTTTCCATCCGAAGAGGCTAAAGAGCATCGCGATGGCGATTTCGTTGTTGAGCGGGGCGCTGATGAGGAAGCTGAACGTCACCCCGATGGGTATCCGTGCCTGCAAAAAACCAAGAAAGAGGGGGATCGCCGAGCAGGTGCAAAACGGGGTGATGATTCCGAACAGCGCGGCGAGGACGTTTCCGGTAAACTCGCGCTTGCCCGCGAGGTAGGCGCGCACCTTTTCGGTGTTGAACCATGTCCGCAGAAACGAGACGGCGAAGATGATTGCCAGCAGCAAAAACCAGATTTTGATCGTGTCGTAGAGAAAAAAGTGCAGAGCATCGCCCATCCGGCCCGAAAAACCGAGCCAATCGAGGACGATGGTGCCGCTAAGCTCCTGCCACATGATCAGTCACACAACTCGGATTTGACGATCGGCAAAAGGGTCGCTTCGATCAGATCGAGGGTTTTGGCGTACTCCTCGACCGCTTTGCCGCTGGGATCTTCGAACCCGACGTGGATCGTCTTGATGGCTTTGGGGAACATCGGGCAGGTTTCGTTGGCGTGGTCGCAGACGGTGATGACCAGATCAAATTCGTTGTTCAGAACCGTTTCGATCACTTTGGAGTGATATTCTTCTCTCCAATACCCTTTTGCTTCGAGCAGCGCCTGAGCGTTCGGATTGACTTTGCCGCTCGCTTTGACGCCGGAACTGAAGGCTTTAACACACTCGCCCATTTTGGCATTGATGAGCGCTTCGGCCATGATGGAGCGGCAGCTGTTGCCGGTGCAGAGGATAAGGACGTTTTTCATAGGGTACAACCTTCATTTTGGGATATTTTTTTCAAGGGAGGCAGCTCAAGCTGCAGACAGCGGATTTCGGCCAGCGCTTCGGTTCGGAAGCGATCCAGCGGACTTCGGATGGAATAATAACCCCACGTACCGCACCGATCGACCCGCAAAAATCCCCCGTCTTTGAGGATTTTTAGGTGGCGAGAGAGGCGCGACTGGATCATCCCGAAGCTCTCCTGCAAGTCGCAGACGCATAACGGCCCGTGAGTATCCAGAAATGCCAGCAGTTTCACGCGGGTTTCGTCGTTCAGTGCCGATACGGTTTCTAAAAAAACGTTCATACGCTACCTCCGATTTGTGACAGTGTAACGAAAATAAAATAATATATCAAGATATGTTGATATTATGATACAATTTCGTAATTTTTCAATCGGAGTCCAAAATGGCATTGGCGATCGCTCTGTTTTTAGGCACATTAATCTTTATCATCTGGCAGCCGCGTGGGTTGCAGATCGGTACGACGGCGGCAGTCGGCGCTGTTGCGGCGGTTATCCTCGGTGTCGTCAGCCTCGGCGACGTGTGGACGGTGACGGGAATCGTCTGGGACGCGACGCTGGCATTTATCGGGATTATCCTGCTCTCGATGGTACTCGACGAGATCGGATTTTTCGAGTGGGCGGCGTTGAAAATGGCACGTCTTTCCCGCGGCAACGGCCACCTGATGTTTATCTACATGATGATCCTCGGCGCCCTCGTCGCGGCCTTTTTCGCCAACGACGGGGCGGCGCTGATCCTCACCCCGATCATCCTAGCCAAGATGAAGTATCTCAAAATGAATCCCGTCGCGATGTTCGCGTTTTTGATGGCGGGGGGATTTATCGGCGACAGCGCCTCGAACCCGCTCGTCATCTCGAATCTGACCAACATTGTCACGGCGGGGTATTTCAACCTCGGGTTCTGGGAATACGCCCGTGCGATGTTCCTCCCCAATCTCCTGAGCATCCTCGCCTCCATCGTCGTGCTGTGGCTCTTTTTCCGCAAGGACATCCCGACGCACATCGACGTCGAAAATCTTGCTACACCCGAAAGTGCGATCCGAAACCAGACGATGTTCCGCCTCAGCTGGCCGTTTCTGGGGCTTCTGATGGTCGGCTATTTCGTCGGAGACGCATATCATCTTCCCGTGTCGGTATTTGCCCTCGGCGGTGCTTTGGTGTTCCTCGCCATCGCGACCCATTTCAAAGCGACCAAACCGATCATGACGATCAAGGCCGCCCCGTGGCAGGTCGTGTGGTTCAGCATCGGCCTCTATGTCGTCGTCTACGGCCTCAAAAACGGTGGTCTCACCACCTACCTCGCCGTCTGGATCGTCCAGCTTCAGACGATGGGGAACGCCTATGCCGTAATCGGCACAGGCTTCCTCGCCGCCATCCTCAGCTCGGTCATGAACAACATGCCCACCGTCATGATCATGGACATCGCGATTGCCGAAGCGGGGAACAGTGCGTTGGCCTACGCCAACATCATCGGATGCAACCTCGGACCCAAAATGACTCCGATTGGATCGCTCGCGACGCTGCTGTGGCTCCACGTACTGGCGCAAAAAGGGGTCAAAATAGGGTGGGGTGAATATATGAAAGTAGGGCTGATCGTCACCCCGCCGGTGTTGCTGGCGGCGTTGGTAGGATTACTTTAATTTGATTGCTTCGATCAAGAGAAGAGTGTAGTGATTAGAGGTCGTTTGTTTCTTTTTTTAAATCCAGTAAATTGAAATATTCTAATTGCACTTTGATCGGAAGATCTTTTGTTAGCTTTTTAATTTTTGAGTCAATTAAGATTTTATTTTCATCGTGTATGATCCCAATTAATAAATTGATTTCCACTCGATTAAAGACTGCTTGAATTTGGATAAACCTAAGTATTAACGCATTGATAATTTCAGCGGCAAATGAAGATTTTAATATTTTAATTTCAGCAATATAAAATTGTTTTGTCTCTGAATTAATATATCCTGCATCAATTATGATTGGATCGTCTTCAAATTCAAGCTTAACATTTCTATCGAATTCAATTGAATATTTTTGTTCTATTCTTCGAATTGCTTTTTCTTCTAAGTCCATAATATCATTATAAGACAATAAATCCATTGGAGAAGGAATGTATTCGTCAGTAATAATGGCACTTGGAGTAGGAATGTATTCATCAGCAACAGTGAAATTTACTTCATCCATTGAAGATTTGGCTTCTACGCCAGAAACTTGAACGATTGCATTTTGAATAATTTGTTCTTTTTCATATTTATCTCTGATTTCTTCTTTTGAAGCTTTTGTAATTGAAATAGTTTTCAAAAAGGCATCATCATTCTGATAGTCTTTTGGTGCGTATAATTTTTCGTGATAGCGGGTAACAAGCCAATAAAAAACAGCCAAAACAATCAGAGGAAATCCAATTAAGAAAACAACCAATAACCAAATTTGACTTTCAGAGAAGATAGTTTTTCCGCCAATTCCTATGAGTAAAGATGCGATACCATAAACAAGTAGAATAAATAATCCAATAATTCCAAGAGGATTTTTAACTAAGTTTGAGACAGCACTAGAATTATTTAATAAATTATTATCATTCATTTATGCAATCAATAAAGCTTGATCCGCTTTTTCTTTCATAAGCTCCAATACTTCATTATGATCGGCGGCATCAATGAGCGTGAAGTCTTCTTTTTCCGCTTCTTCTCGTACAAAACGGATTTTATCTGCAAAACCCGTTTTTCCAGCTGCAGGTGGCATATAGATCACTTTGTCGGTGATAGTTTCGTCTTTTAGATATTTTAATAACATGGCATTTTGAAACGTATCCCAAAAATCGACATAAAGTGAAACAAGTTGCGTCGCTACGATAGGTTTTTTGCCTGCGAAAGAAACAAAACTGATCTCTTTTTCTTCACCGAATTCCATAGGAATATGCTTACGGGTTTTGATAGTTTTGTCCCATTTTTTCGCTTTGATTTCTTGTTGTATTGTAGTGATTAGTTTTGTTTTGGAAAAAGGGTTAATCTTACGTTTGTGTTCTAACTGCTTTGCCAATGAAACTTTGGAAGAAAAGGCATTAAGAAGTTCTTCTTCAATATTTTGGGAAGTGATAATGTATTTGGATGGCTCAGATACAATCAATGATGGGGAAAGCTCTCCCGCGCAGATGGTGTCTCTGGAAATCTGTCGTTTTTGGAACATTTCAATAGCGTACTGGACATTTTCAATGTCGGGAATCTGAAAGCATTTACCGAGTTTTCCAAAATCTTCGACTGTTTTGGTGCGGATTTCATGGGTGATAGCGTCTTGAAGGATGACACCTAGATTGAGCACTTCACCCGTATAGGGAATCGATAATTTTAAAACAGATAAGAGTCCATTTTTACTGTCGGATTGTCGGGATGAAAAATCAATCGGCATATAAACTCCTTCTTACTTTTGTATAGCATTTTGTGTTCCGCATACACGCTTCGTAGATGTTATCTTTACGCTCGGACAAAAAACGTGTTATTTTGAATTTTTCATCAGCTGAAAAATCATACAGCTGATCGCAGATCGAAATAATATCAGCGATATCTTCGTCTTTTATTAGTCCAATCGTAGCGGCATAACGTAAAATGTTCGTGAAATGGTTATCTTCGATCTGATCGTATAAAGCTGCACCGTATATAGGTGGATAATGGCAATTATACTCGTTTATCTCTAAGAGAATATTATTTATATCATATCCGGCAAAAATTCTGTCCGCATCAATTGAATTGTAGAATTTTCGTTTCGTATCCTCTCGGACAATGATGTGATTGTATTCGTGACGATCATAGTTTCTGAGATACTGATCGTAGGAAAATATGGAGAGGAATGCGTTGAAGTTGTCTACACTTTTTAACTCATCAAAAAATTCTTCGTAATTTTCCCATTTAAGTGTATTAGGATACCACTCGACGGCAAAATAGTGTTTAGAGGGTAGGGGACTTAATGAAGTGAAATGCTCTGATATATCATCGAAAAGATAATCGCTAATATGGATTATTTTTGCTGGTGGTACGGGTACCTCAATTAAAGAAGCGATGTAATGCGCTATGAACTCGCGGGAGTTGGATGAGTTAAATTTGATTTGGTATTGTTTTCCGTCATCGGCTTTAATAATCGCATAATCAGAAACACCGTGTTCTTTTTGAAAATCGCTCAACCAATCGATAGCATTTGTCGTTGCGTATTCAACCATTTTAATCTTTCGCTTTTTATTTCAGATAGTATATCTTGTTAAATAGTAATTTTTGTAGTTTTACATCTTTGAATGCTTTTGGATGTTGCAGTGGTAAAACATAAGCGCTTAGCCGGTAGTAGTTGATATGGGAGAGCTTTCTGAAGGTATAAGCTTCATTGGTGATGATGAGATTTTTGTCTTTTAAAAGCTGAAGTTGTTGTTCAAAAGTTTTAGGGGATTTGGTATAACCGTTTGATAGATTTTTGATCGTTTGAAGTTGGGAATGTAAGTCGTTCACGAAGAAAACCCCGCCGTTGGCACATTGCAAAGAGGTGGGCAGGGTGTGTTAAACGCGTCACCGGCTAAAGACGCTTTAAAGTTAATTAATTCAAAAAATGCACTGAGACCAACCAAATATTCTGAGTCTGTACATTATAGCAAAAGATAATTTTTTTTGTCAGAACATGATGATATGGCCCGACATCGATTTCGGTTGCCTAGGACTCCTACTGTTTCACAAATCAGTCTAAATTTTAATCACCGATTAATATGTCGTTAACAGCTTTTGGAAGAACTTTATGATAAACTTTCTCAATTTTATTTTCGGGTCTAATTTATGGAACACCACCACCATCATCATCATAACGTCAGCGGAGGAAAGCTCCTCTTTAGTGTCATCCTCAATCTCGTCATCACCGTAGCGCAATTCATCGGGGGGATTCTCTCGGGTTCGCTGGCGCTGCTCAGCGATGCGCTTCATAACTTCAGCGACGTGATGAGCCTTGTTATCAGCTATTACGCGCACAAGCTCTCCCACCGCCCCCAAAACCTGAAGCAGACGTTCGGATTCAAGCGGGCCGAAATTCTGGCGGCTTTGTTCAACGCGTCGGTGTTGATAGCGGTATCGGTCTATTTGATCGTCGAGTCTATCCACCGCTTCATCGAGCCGCAGGCGGTGGCGTCGACGTGGGTTATGGCATTGGCAGCGCTGGGGATTGTTGTCAACGGTCTTTCGGCATGGATGCTTCACCGCGATGCGGACCATAACATCAACATCCGTTCCGCCTATCTGCATCTGATAGGGGATCTAATGACGTCGTTTGCCGTTTTGGCGGGCGGGGCGATGATCTATTTTTACGGATGGTACTGGATCGATCCGCTGCTCTCGCTGCTCATATCGTTTTATCTGATCCGCTCGTCTTACGGGATCGTCAAAGAATCAACGGGGATGCTGATGCAGTTTGCCCCCTCGGATATCTCGGTTGATGCGATCATAGACAAAGCGGCGCAATTCGATGCGATCGAGAACATCCATCATATCCACCTGTGGCAGCTTGACGATGAAACGGTCTTTTTGGAAGCGCGGCTCAATTTTCATCAGGATCTGTGCCTGAGCGAAGTGTCTGCCGTAATCCATGATTTGAGTCATGCCTTGGAAGATATCGGGATCGCCCATACGACTTTTCAGTGCGAAACGGGCAAAAACGGGAGAGAGGCGGTCAGCGCCTCATGCCATGATCATTAACCTTTGATGATGTCGTAGTCGGCGGGGATGAGGGCTTTGAAGCGGGTTGCGTCTATCGGTTTGTTTTGAACGGGCGCAGTGAATTGGATTAGGACTTTGTTGTCAAACCCGTCGGTATAGCTGATGGAGGCGAGAACATCGTTTTTAAAGGTGACCGTATACGTCTGTCCTTTGACGGTCGCCGCGTATCTTTCGTTGTCGACTTTTTTGGCTTTTTGGACAATGGCGAGAAAATCGATTTCGTTTTCGAGCGTACGCAGTGTGACTTGTTCGATAGCAGGCTCGATGACCGTGATTTTCTGGCCGTTGACGTAGACGCTTTTTTGAATCGGTTTTTGGTAGACCCACAAGGCATTCTGCGGTTTTGATGCCCAGATTTCACCGTTGTAACGGATCGTTTTGCCGTTGTCATCGGTGATCGTTTGGATAAATTTCGCGTTAAACGAGGTGATGTCTTTGGGTGCGGCAAAGAGGGAAGCGGAAACAAATAATGCTGCAAGAAAAAAACGCACGGGCAGTCCTTCGGAAAAATAATAGGCGTTATTGTAGCGAATCCCTATTAATCCAAACAATAGATTTCGTATGGTAGAATCAGCGACTTTTTAAATATTGCGCACAATAAGGCCATCAATGCTTCAAACGTTCTTCGGAAAAGTTTTCGGTACAAAAAACGATCGTGAAATCAAAAAATATCTCAAACGGGTAACCCAAATCAATGCGCGCGAAGCGCATTTCGAAGCCATGAGCGATGAAGCGCTTCAGGCCGCTTTCGCTGACCTTAAATCATCCGTCCAGAGCGGAGAAAAGACGTTGGATGACGTACTGGTCGATTCGTTCGCCATTACCCGCGAAGCGGGAAAACGTGCATTGGGGATGCGTCATTTTGACGTTCAGCTGATCGGGGGGATGGTTCTGCACGAGGGCCGGATCGCCGAGATGAAAACGGGGGAAGGAAAAACCCTCGTCGCGACGCTTCCTGTTATTTTGAATGCTATGAGCGGCAAAGGCGTTCACGTCGTTACCGTCAATGACTATCTCGCCGAGCGTGACGGGTCACAGATGTCGGCGCTATACGGATTCCTCGGCTATACGACCGGAATCATTCTGGAAGGGGGATACAACCCTGCGGACAAACGCCTTCAGTACGGATGCGATATTACATACGGAACCAACAATGAATACGGGTTCGACTATCTGCGTGACAACATGACCTATTCGCGCGAGCACATGGTTCAGCGCGGACATGAGTTTGTCATTGTCGACGAAGTCGACTCGATCCTAATCGACGAAGCGCGTACTCCGCTCATCATTTCGGGTCCGACCAACCGGGCGCTTGAGAACTATACCCGCGCCGACGCTGTGGCCAAAGCTCTGGTGAAGGACGAACATTTCACCGTCGATGAAAAAGACCGCCTTGTGCTGATTACCGAAGAAGGAATCGCCCGCGCCGAAGAACTATTCGGCGTTGACAATCTATACAGCATCGAAAATACGGGTCTTTCGCACTACCTCGATCAGTCGCTTAAAGCCAACTACATTTTCGAACGCGATGTCGATTACGTGGTACGGGACGATCAGGTTATCATTGTCGACGAGTTTACCGGACGCCTCAGCGAGGGGCGCCGTTACTCCGAAGGGCTGCATCAGGCATTGGAAGCCAAAGAGGGGGTTGTGATTAAAGAAGAGACCCAAACCCTCGCGGACATCACTTACCAGAACTATTTTCGTATGTACAAAAAAATCGGCGGTATGACGGGAACGGCGCAGACCGAAGCGACCGAATTCGCCCAGATCTACAATCTCGACGTTATTTCGATCCCCACAAACGTCCCTGTTATCCGTCAGGACTTGAACGACCTGATCTACAAAACCGAAGCCGAAAAATTCGATGCCGTCATCGCAAAAATCAAAGAGCTTCACGCCAAAGGACAGCCGGTCCTGATCGGTACGGCATCGATTGAAAAATCGGAAAAACTGCATGCGCTGATCAAGGCCGAGAAAATTCCCCACACCGTACTGAACGCGAAAAACCACGCTCAGGAAGGGGAAATCATCAAGCATGCCGGGGAAAAAGGGGCGATCACGATCGCAACCAATATGGCCGGACGCGGGGTCGACATCAAAGTCGACGATGAGATCAAAGCCCTCGGAGGCCTTTATATCCTCGGGACCGAGCGTCACGAAAACCGCCGTATCGATAACCAGCTGCGCGGACGTGCAGGGCGTCAGGGTGATCCGGGGACAAGCCAGTTTTACCTTTCGCTCGAAGACAATCTTCTCCGTATTTTCGGTTCGGACAAAATCAAAGCGATCATGGAACGCCTCGGCGTCGAAGACGGTGAGTACATTGAATCGACGATGGTGACCCGTGCCGTTGAAAAAGCGCAGAAAAAAGTCGAAAACATGCACTTTGAAGGGCGTAAACATATCGTCGAATACGATGACGTCGCCAACGAGCAGCGTAAAATCGTCTACCGTTTCCGCGGAGAGCTGCTCGATCCGGAATATAACATCGCAGATAAGATCAAAACCAACCGTGCCGAATATGTCGATCGTACATTGGCATTTTGCGGTATTTTTGAGGGAATTCCCGAAGAAGAAATCGATCTTGAACGTCTGATTCTGACATTCAAAGAGGAACTGGGCGCCGATTTGGACGTTTCACTTTTCAGCGATAAAAGTGTTGAGGGGATTCGCGAGAGAGCTTTGGAAGTCCTCACTGCGGAATACGAATCGAAAATGTCGGTCGTTGATATGAAACTGCGCAGCGATATCGAGAAAGAGATCTATCTCAAAACCCTCGATACCGCATGGAGAGAACACCTTTATCAGATGGACAGCATGAAAACGGGTATCCGACTGCGTGCCTATAACCAAAAAGACCCCCTCGTCGAGTATAAAAAAGAGAGTTTCAACCTTTTCACCGAGCTGGTAGAGACGATTAAGTACGATACGGTCAAAACGCTCCATGTTATCCGCTTCAAAGTCGAATCCATCGAAGAAGAGGCTGAAGCGCTCGCACATCAGATGGAGATGGAGAAAAAGCAAGAAGCAATGCGCATGGCTCTCAACCAGAGCAAGCACGAGGGCGAAGAGAAAAAAATCGCTCGCAATGACGACTGCCCCTGCGGCAGCGGTCTCAAATACAAAAACTGCTGCGGCAAGTCAGGACCGAAAAAAGGGGTATTCGCCTCTTGAGTATCGTCTCCTATCTCGTTAAGCGCTTTTTGCGTTTCGACAAAGAGCAGCCTTTTATTTTCCTCTCGGCTCTGCTGGCTTTTTCCGGGATCGCACTTGGGGTCATGGTTCTCATCATCGCGATGGCACTGATGAACGGCTTTGACAACGAGTTCAAGAAAAAACTCACCGTTATGAATTATCCCCTTACGATTCAGCCAAAATTTTTCGGCACCGTCGATACCGCTTTGGTTGAAAAGCTTCGCGTAGAGTTCCCCGATCTGGTTTTTAGCCCTTACGTCACGTCCGCAGTCCTTTCGCGCAGCGGCGATCAGATGGAAGGCGGATACCTTTTTGGTGTTGATTTCACGCAGGAAGCCAAGGTTAACCGCATTCTTGCCGAAGGTCTAAAAGGACGGGTTCCAAGCGGATTCGAAGTGATGATCGGCAAAACCCTCAAAGAACAGTTTCTGATCAGCGAAGGAGACAAGCTGACCTACATTTTTACCCAGATGGAGCCGGGTGGATTGGCATTGACGCCGAAAATCAAGCGATTTGATGTCGTTACGACGTTTGATTCGGGATTGAGCGCCTATGATAAGGGATTTTCGTACACGACGATCGCATCACTGCAAAAAATCCTGGGAATTCCCGAAAACCTTTACGACGGCATCCATATCCATTCGGCTAATCCCGAAGCCGACATTCATCGGTTGGCAGCCGTACTTCCCGATACCGTATCGATTCGCGGATGGTGGGAAGACAACGGCAATTTCTTCGCTGCCCTCGAGATGGAAAAAATGGCCCTTTTTATCGTCCTGATGCTGATTATTCTGATCGCTGCAATCAACATCATCTCCTCGCTTCTGATGACGGTGATGAACCGCCGCAGCGAAATCGCGCTTCTTATTTCTCTGGGAGCATCAAAACAGGAAGTCAAACGGGTCTTTTTGATCCTCGGGATCGTCATCGGAGCGTTGGGAATTCTGACGGGTACGATTTTGGGATTCTTGGGGATGTGGATTCTGGGGACGTTCGAGATCATCTCGCTGCCCGCCGACGTTTACCCAACCTCGACGCTGCCTCTTGACTTGAGCGTTATCGATTTCTTCTCGATTATCATCGGTGCGTTCGTGATTGTTCTGCTTTCGTCATGGTATCCGGCGAAAAAAGCGTCCGAAGTAGATGTCTTAACTGTTTTAAGAAATGAGTAGAGAGCATGGCTACAGATCAAGCTTTTATATCGAGGTTTTGTCCTAGACCGGTAAGCGCTGAGCCGGAAATGCTTCCTGAGAGATCGGAAGAGGGCATGGCACTTTCCAAAATCTTCATAATCCCTTCTCCCTGAACTTCTATCGCTTTTTTCATCGCGTAAATTTCAAGGCCCGTTCCACTATTACTGTTGATTGAATCCATTAATGACACCTCCTCATAAAGTATCAAACATATATCGGTATTGAGAAACAATAATTTAATGTCAAGAAAGTGTCAAGAGAGTTGTCATGACAGATTGACACGTTTGCCGTACTATTCGAGTATCCAACAAGAGGAGGCAGGTTATGAAATACCTCGCAATCGTCAGTATGTTCTCAATATCGCTTATGGCGGCGTCACCCGATGTGGTTCAATACATGAATGAACTCTCAAAAACGGCAAAAGCCGAAAATCCTTCTTTTAGCGGATTTGATGCGGCACGAGGGAAAGAAATTTTCACCTCGACGCATACCGGCAAACAAGGCAAACCCATGGCATGTACCAGCTGTCATACGGTTAATCTCTCAAGTCCGGGCAAAAATTCCCTTACCGGAAAAGTGATCGATCCGCTTTCGCCGCGTGCAAATCCGCAGCGTCTGACCAGTACCAAAGAGGTGAAAAAATGGCTCAAACGCAATTTTATGGATGTGTATGCCCGTGAGGGAACCGCACAGGAAAAAGGTGACACTCTCGCCTATATCATGAAAAATTAATCTCAAGGAGAGACAATGACAAAGTTATTAAACCTATCGGTAGCCGCCTTAATCGTAGTCGGCGGTATTTGTCTTTATGCAGACGATGATCACGAAGAGCATGTACGGCATGCTTCGAGCTTTGTAGCGAAGCCGATGACAAAGCAAGAGAAGACAAGCGTCGCGTTGTACCAAAAAGAGTGCGGTGCCTGCCATTTTGCGTATCAGCCCGAGTTTTTGCCGAAACGCTCTTGGGATAAAACGATGAATTCGTTGAACAACCATTTCGGAACCGATGCAACACTCGATCCGGCTGAGCATAAAACGATTCAAAATTATTTGGCCGCTCATGCATCCAAATACGACCGTATGACCGGAATGGGAGGGGAAATCGCCATGCGTATTTCGCAAACGCCTAATTTCGTGCACGAGCATCGCGAAATTCCTAAAAAATTGGTGATACAAGAAGCGGTCAAAAGCTTCGCGAACTGCGCTTCATGTCATACCAAGGCCGCGAGCGGCAGCTATCGCGAGCGCGAAATCCGTATTCCCAATTACGGCAGCTGGGAATAAGCAGTAGGAGCATCTGATGAAACGGGTATATGTCTGGACACTGCCTACACGGCTGTTTCACTGGCTGTTTGTCGTATTAATCGTTGCCGCATGGATCAGCACCGAAGAAGACCGGTGGTTAAATATCCATGCTGTGATCGGAAGTACCGTCGGAGTATTGGTCATGTTTCGGATTGTGTGGGGGATCATAGGGCCAAGATATTCCCGTTTCGGTGACTTTCATCTCTCTTTTAGTGCATTGAAAGAGTATCTTTTATCCCTATTGAATCCCTCACGCCGCACAATCGGGCACAATCCGGCGGCTAGCTTCGTCATGATTGCGATGCTCTCGACGGTAGTTCTTGCCGTATTCAGCGGTATGCTTGCCTATGGAATACAGGAAAACAGAGGCCTACTTGCATCTTTACATACAGGATTTTTTCAGGACATGGAGATGTTTGAAGAGATTCATGAGTTTTTCGCCAATCTCTTGTGGGTTTTGATTGTGGCACATGTGGGGGGAGTGTTGGTTGATCGACTCTTGCACAAAAATGACCGTACACTCAATTCGATCATAGACGGCTATAAAAATATGGAAGGGGAAAGTGCCGCTTTATCATGGTTCCAAAAAGTCGTAGCGATTATCGGTGTCGGCGGCACTATTGCATTCCTTGCATATGCTTTGAGTACTCCGAACAATCCTGTTGTCGCGGGATACAATGAAAAGATTGATTACGCAAAAATCAACCCCGTTTTCGTCAATGAATGCGGTTCATGCCATACCCTCTATCCGCCGACTCTACTTCCTAAGGAGTCGTGGGCGAAATTGATGGGGGATTTATCGAATCATTTCGGCGATGATGCTTCGCTTGATCCGGCCGATCAGCAATCAATACTTGCGTATCTTTTGGCACATTCGGCAGAAACCTCCGATCAAGAGATGTCGGTTAAAATGCTGAAAACCTTTCAAAATCGCGATATGATAGCAATGACGCAAACGCCGTTTTGGAAAAAGAGACACAAAGATATATCGGAAGAGATTTTTACAAGCGATCATGTAAAAAGCCGTGCAAACTGCAAAGCCTGCCATAGTGATGTAGAGCAGGGGACAATCGAAGATAGCGCGATAAAAGCGATATAACAAAGAGGACAGCATGAAGTGGACAGCAATTTTTATAACGGTGCTGTGTTTATCAGGGATTAACCCCGCTAGTGCCGACGATGATCATCGCTTTCCGATGGATTTGCATGATTTGGGGCTGACAAAGCAGCAACATCGCTCCGTTGAAGAGGCGATGAAAGAGTATCAATACTCTTATCGCCGTTTTCATCATAAGAGTGAAAAAATCCAAGAAGAGATCAATGCATTATTTTTGAATTCGCCGTTTGACTCGGATGCATTTCGCTCTAAAAGCTTGGAGAGGGAGAGGGGTTCGATTGAGATTCAAACCCGATTATTCGAACGGATACATGCTATTTTGACTCCTGAACAAAAACGGCGTTTTGTCCGTCATTTGGAGGAGTGGGACAGTGAGTAGAAAAGTCCTTTTGATCGAAGACGACCCTGCTCTTCAAGAATTGATTTGTTCGTTTTTGACTTCGTATGGATTTGAGACGCACGGATATTCCGATCCGAAAAAAGCGCTTGAATGTCTGCTGGTGAAAAAAGAGCCTTTTGATATCGTCGTTTTGGATCTGATGCTTCCGGGGATGGACGGATTTGATGTGGCTAAAATGATCAAAAGCCAGCTTGATATCCCTATTATCATCTCCTCTGCACGCACCGATATCGGAAATAAAATCTACGGTTACGATTTGGGAACCGACGATTATCTCGACAAACCGTATGAACCGCGTGAACTTGTTCTTCGGATAGAGGCGGTACTTCGCCGTTACGGACGTAAAAGTGAACTGGTCGTATCTGATTTTACAATTGACGAATCGAGTAAATCGGTAATGATGGCGGGGTATCCGATCGATTTGACACGGGTCGAATTCGACATATTCTTGCTATTGGTCAAAAATCGGGGTAAAAACCTCTCCCGTGATCAGATCATCGGTTCTTTGGGACTCGGAGATGAGACAAAACACCGCACCATCGATATGCATATTAGCAATATCCGTCTCAAAATCGGCGATGATGCCAAAGAACCCCGCTACATCAAATCGATATGGGGTATCGGCTATAAATTTACGGGATAACTAATGTCAATTTTTACCAAAATCACCGTATTGTTTCTGATCAGTCTGATGCTTATGATCGGTATCGGATACAGGATCGATACGATCAATACCGAAAAATACGAATCGATCGTTGTGCAAAAATATCTCCTAGACGGACGAAAAATATTCAGATGGATGGCGACATCCTCCGCTGATGAACTCGAAGATAAATTTCGGTCATTGAATCTGGTCAAAATACCCCCTGTGGTCTCGTATCAGGTCATGATGCGCCAATCACATACCTTCGGATTGTTTGAGATACTCAAAGCAAATGAAGGAAGATACATCCTGCATATACGCTATATCGATGAGGATATCTATTTACTCGATACGACGCTCAAAGAAGCTCTGAGAGAGGGGTGGATACTCAATTTGCTCGTTCTAGCCGACATCGTTGTTTTAGCCGTTATTTTTATCATAATCTTGCGGATGTTATCACCTTTAAATGTGATAACCGGGAGTATGCGGCGATTCGCGCAGGGAGAATATCACAGCCGCAGTACAATCACATCTCACGATGAGATAGGGGAGGTGGCGCGTAGTTATAACGAAATGGCGCAAACCATCGAAAGCCTGATTCGATCACGCGAAGAGCTGCTCCGTGACGTCGGACACGAGTTGCGTACCCCTATCGCACGCGGTCTGTTTGCAGTGGAACAAATAGAAGCTTCAACCGCGCGCGATACTCTTAAGCATTCGTTCAAAGAACTGGATGAACTTACCCGTGAACTTTTGGAGATCGAAAGACTACAGACAACCGGTTTGATTCATTCCGGGGTATTTACTGCCGAAACACTGCTAATGGAAGCCTTATCGAAGCTCTGTCTTGCCGATGAATCTGCGATAGCGGTTACTATTCAAACCAATTTTACCATTCAGGGAGATTTGCATTATCTTTCAATGGCATTAAAAAACTTACTTGACAACGGACTCAAATATGCCGATCGGTTACCAATAAGATTGGAAGTCTTATCTGAGCGTATCAGCGTATTGAATCACGGCAGACCGCTGGAAAAAGAGTTGGATTATTTTTTGACGCCGTTTACCCGGCAAGAGAGTTCGCGTACCACACATGGATTCGGGCTTGGGCTAAATATCGTCAGTAAGATTGTTGCCAAACACGGCTTTTTATTAACGCACGAATACGAAAATGAAACACACTGCTTTTCCATTATCTTTGGAAGTACAAAGTAACTATTTTTTCTTTTCATCGGGTATCATCCATAAAAACGGATAGATCACCGTCCGTTTCAGGATATTAAACGGTGCGGTGACGATCTCTTTGGCGATAGCCGTTTCGATCTTCGGATCATCCAGACTCCCGCTGAGCGTGAGGGTCGTCGACACCGATCCGTCATTCCCCAGCAGAATATATCCGACCATCGGAACTTTCCCCAATTTAGACCCCAAATCGGTTTTGAGCGTCATTTCTCCCTCGAGAGTTCGGGCATTGATGTCTGCTTTTCCTTCGCCCAGTATTTTCATTTCAGGGGAGTTAAGGGTGAAGTTGTCGACTTTGAGGATTCCTTTCGAGTAAGCAAAGTGAGCATATCCTTCTTGTACGGGAAGCCCTTTGCTGTTGTAATTGGGAAGAGAAAACGTGGTGAGCGAAGGGACGGTATTGATAAACGCCAGAACATTGTTGAGGACTTTGTAATCTTTGAGCACGGTATTTTCAACGCGCATGATCCCGTCAAACGCTTCACTTCCACCTTTGGCCTGAAACGAGAATTTGCCGCCGTCAAAATCGCTCAGGGCAAAAAGATGTTTCATAAAGGTGTCGTTGAACCCTTTTCCGTCGATAATAAAAGCTCCGTCCCGTATTTTAAGAGTCGCAAGCCCTTCTTCATGCTGCAATGATCCGTTAAAGCCGTCCTCGTCCATCGTCGCATCCAGCGTATCGGCGACGATTTTACGCCCTTTCATCAGGTGAAGATACGTATGGGTAGCGTGAATGCGGACCGGTGCGGTCTTCTCGCCGGAGGATGCATCCGTTTCGCCGTTGGCGAAAAAAGCGAGGAATTTGAATAGCTCCGGGAGGTTGAGTCCGGTGTTGTTTGCCCGTACATAGGTTCTCTGAGGGGTGTGGTTGATGACAAGTCGGTCGTTGACGCGGATCGTGGAATCGCCGTCTTTATACGATCCGTTAAAACGGTATTGCGAGAGGGGTACATTGTTCACGACAATCAGAGGATAGGGGTAGCGGATGGAGCCGCTAAAACGGTATTGGGAACGCTCACCCGTATAATACAGATGCAAATTGCCGTTATCGATGTGGTAACGTCGAAGCAGAGGAGAACGGCGTGAAAGGAGCGAGATGTCATCCAACGCGATCTGCCATCCTTCCGGTATCGTTGTAAAACGGGCTTTGAGTGCCGGAACGTCGAGCCGAATCTCATTTTCCGCATTATTGATATGGAGATCTGCCGATTCGTTCTGATTGACAAGAGGAGTGATCTTTGGATTCAAAGGGATCATTTTGTTGAGTCGGAACAGCCCTTTTTGCGTATCGGTATTAAACGAACCGGATAGATTCGCTTTGAGCCAGTTTCCGGCGACCGTCTCGATTCCGGAAAACGCCAGAACATCGTTTTTCCATACGGCTTTAAACGGAGAAATAAGAATGGGAAGCTGATGTATCGACCATGACGAGGCGTTGGGGGTATCCAGTTTAAATGCGGTGCCGTCGTATTTCATCGCAAGGTTAAAGGGCGCATTCATCAAAGCGGCATCGTCGAGCCGCAGATGATCGATCTGAAGTTTTATATCGGATTGTTTTTGCGTGCCGTCAAAACGGGCGGTAAGCGTTCCTCGGAGTTTATCGGCGATGCCAAAGCGCAGGGGAGAAAGGGCCATGCGCATATTGGCATAATCAAACGCGGTCGTAAACCCTCCGATTCGAAGCGTTTCGCCCATCGCGTTCCACACAGACTCTTGTACCTGGATCGTATCGCCCTGAGGCCTGATTTTATACTCAACCT
>NZ_JQGL01000065.1 GCF_000747095.1 Sulfuricurvum sp. MLSB | reverse complement strand
CGGATCACGGTTCTAACGGCTATATCGATGATAATACGCCCATACTTACAATCGCCGTTCTTCCTGCTTTTAGAGGGCTTGGCATCGGTTCAAACATGATGGAGCAGCTGCTGATCGAGGCCGGTGCTTTGTATGAGCGCATCAGCGTCTCTGTGGTCTCTCATTCCCGTGCAATACGCTTTTACGAAAGGCATGGATTCGTAGCGCATCCAGACGGTCCCAAAGAGAAAAGTTTCGTAGACGGATCCGATGTGCTCACCATGACAAAAACATTGCGCAAAGCAGAAGTTAAACGTCCTACCGACGGATACGACCCAAGACGTTGGATGGATTGATTTATTTGATGATTAAAAGCGTTTAAATAAAAGGGCGGAGAGAGAAGTCTATGCCGGCAAATTGCCGGCATAAAAAGAGGGCTTAACGAATTTCTTCGAACGGAGCGCCCGCGACCACTTTGCGTGATACAGTATATGGAACCAATGCAGCCGCACGTGCTTGTTTGATTGCGATGGTAACCATGTCTTGGTGGCGTTTGCAGTTACCTGTCAAACGGCGTGGCATGATTTTGTAACGCTCAGAGAGCGAGTATTTCAAAGATGCAACATCTTTGTAATCGATATAATCAACTTTTGCTTCGCAGTATTTGCAATAGCGTTTTTTGTATTTTCTTTTTTCTGACATGGTTCTATCCTTGTACTTTCGTTAAAACGGAATTTCGTCTTCGTTGATATCAATCTCGGGGAGATTGTTTTCGGGCATTTTTGCCGGTGAGGGTTTGGAATACGACGGCGGCGGATTGTATGCTTTCGGAGCTGGAGCGTCATAGCCCCCGCCATAATTGCTTCCGGCGTCGCTGTATTCGTTATAACCACCCTGAGAACCGCCTTCGCTTCGTGAATCGAGCATTTGCATCGTTTCGACGATAACGGAGTGCTTAGAGCGCTTTTGGCCGCTTTGCTGGTCTACCCATTGTTCAAACTGGAGCCGTCCTTCGACAAGGATTTTAGAACCTTTGCGAAGGTATTGGTTGGCAACTTCGCCCGAGCGGCCGAAAAAAGTGATGTCGACAAAACATGTCTCCTCTTTTTTCTCACCGTTCATCGTAAATTTACGACTGGTGGCGATAGCGGTTTTTGCAATCGCTGAACCGTTTTGCGAGTATCGAAGCTCGATATCGCGGGTAAGATTTCCAACCAAAATGACTTTGTTATACATAGGGTTTCCTTAAAGGGCTTAAGAAGCGGCTTCTTCTTTTTTCTCAGCTACAGCAGCAGGTTTTTTGGTTTTTTCAACCATATCGTTCCATGCTTTGATCTCACGTTTGCTATCGTATTTCATGGTTACGAAACGCAAAATCTCCTCGTTGATACGGAAGCGACGTTCAATTTCACTAATTGCAGAAGGTGCTGCTTTGTAATACATCACGTAGAAATAACCGCGAGCGTTTTTCTCGATCGGATAAGCCAATTTTTTCATACCCATAGCATCGCGTGCAATGATCTCAGCGCCGTTTGACGTAAGAACTTCTTCGACGAGTGCGAGGGTGCTTTTGATCTCTTCTTCGGTAAGAGTAGGTTTGACGATTACTAGGTTTTCGTAATGTCTCATATCGTATGTCTCCTTATGGTGTTCGCCCCTTATGGTATTTATACAGCACGACAATCCGTGTTGCAAAGAGCAAGGAACGTCGCGATTATACTAAAATTTCGCTTAATTTAAGTTTTGGTTATAGTAGGCTTTGCAGCCGAAGGAGCGCTGAAATCAGGAGCGATTCTTGATCCGGGCTTCCGGAAGATTTCATTTTCAGCTCGGTATCAAGGAGAAGATTAAGCCCTTTTTTATAGGCTTCCGGCGAGATTTTAATGGAGAGGGCGGCACGTTCTTTTTCGATGAATCCGGGAAGTTTGTATCCCAGAACGAGTGCCGAATCGGCGACGCCGTGAAGCTTGATTGCGGTGTTGAACAAATACAGCTGCGTCACAAAACCGCTGATGGCGGTGAGGAGCTGGATTTCGTTTTCGCCTGATTCGAGCAGATGGCGCAAAGAGGGAAGAAACTCTTTTTTCTCGACGACCTGGGCAATGAAGCGGTCAAGTTTGATCTCGCTGAGCCCGTGCACGTGTTCGTCTACTTCTTTGATCGTGATCGGCTTGCCGAGGATGGCGAGTTTGGGTAACTCGTTGCAAGCAAGGGCCAGA
>NZ_JQGL01000064.1:4097-18706 GCF_000747095.1 Sulfuricurvum sp. MLSB | reverse complement strand
GCCAACATCAAATAGGGTTTCATGATCCCTTCGGCGTTCGATAGGATCAGATTGACTTCTTCTTTGGAAAAGTATTCAATCTTCTTCTGCGAATCGTCCCGCAGTTTGATGTTGACCGCTGGGTTGGTGCTTAATATACCATCATCAATGGCAAGCTCAAATACTTCCTGCAAAACCGTTTTATAAGCACCTTTGGATACCGCCTTGATCGGTAGGCTTGTGATGTAGCTTTTAACATCGAGCCGCGTGATCTTGTCGATCTCCAAATCTTTAAAACGGGCATTTACCTTATCCCAGATCGGTTTCTTGACGAAATAGGAACGGTTTGAATCTTTGAGGGTTAAAAATACCTTGAAATAATGCCCAAAGGTTTTGGGCTGTCTTCTATGTATTTCGCCTGTTGCTATCATGGTTAGAAGCTTTGGAATGATTGTCTTGTTGACGAAGGCACGATTGGACTTTGTATCTTCCAACCCTGTTGCCTTGCGTACCCGCCGACCTTCGACAAAGTAATCAACCCATAACTTGTTGCCACGCACGTATACGTTTGCCATTTTTCTATCCCTTCGGACAGAAATGCTATGCGGCGACATTGTAGCATCGATCATATTAGCAACCGATTTAGAACATTTTCAAAACGCTCATCGGCGTATTCTCCAGTCAGGAGAGGATGAATCTTGGCAACATCGAATCTGATGCAATTTCCAATGACGATAAAATGTTCATCTTTCTTAATATCAAGTTCTCTAAAGCGACGGCGCAAGGTGTCTGGATGGACATCATAATACCCTGCCAAATGGGTGAGGGACAAGTACCGCATTGTGCTACCTTTAAAACGCCTCTGGCAACAGTTTACGCCGTTGCATCTCATTTGTCAGGACAATGTAGCGATACGACAGATCCTCATACAAAGGCGAGTCCCTATCCAGTCCGTCCATCTCGATTGATAGTCTTGTATCCAGATTCCACAATCCCTCATCACTGTACGTCCTGAGTTCTTCCTCGAACGTAGGTTGCGATTGATCCTCGGTGTGTTGCTCATGTAGGTTTTTTATCCGTTGTCGCATATCGAATTCTGCTTTGGCCTTTTGAAGTACATCGAGGAAAAAGAGCAGGGTGGGATCGTTCTTGTGGACGAGCAATCGGGTGATGACCTTCTTAATCGACTTCTCCGCATCCTGCAACGAATAGCGGAAGCTGATCTTCTCGATCTTCTCCAGCGGGGTATCGATCTGCATAAAGTCCGTGATGTCGTAGTGGTACTTGATATGATCCCAGACGGGCAGGGTGCTAGCCCGCTTACGGTTTGAGCTTTGAAGCGTCTTTTCGCTTACACTGGAAGGATCAATCAGCCTGATCTGATCGCAGGCGTTTTTAAACAGAACTTTGGCGTGTTTGAGTGCATCATCTATCGTATCGATCCCGTACTGCTTCAGATACTCCCTGTGCATCTCAAATTCGACATTGAAGATTGGCTTTTCCAAGTCCATCCCATGAATCCCGAAATGGTTGTGCATAATCTCCCGTTTGATCGGTGTAGCAGTTGCAAGCTCTTTGTGCTTGTTGTAGACACGGAGCAAAAAGGGTTTCTTCCCGACATAGTATGTTTCAAGCTCATAGGCGTTGGAACGCTCACCTATGTTCGCGGAATGATTTTGTTTTTTGGACAAAATCATTTCTTTTCGCAGATAGCTGAAATCGTGTTGGATGAACATGTTCAGGTCGATCCGCGTGATCGGGAATACTCTCATCGTGTATTCTCCGAGAAACTTTGTGTTGACGTATTCGATCAACGATTTTAATCCCAGAGTATAGATACCGATTGCATTGAGCTGTATGCGTATGTTGTGGATATTCATTGCTTTTTCGGGGTCTTTGAATCCCGCTCTGAAAAAGTCATGGTTGAACCAATGAAAGCCATCACGTCCCATCCCGCTGTAAATGACATCGATTCCGTTAATGGTTACCGTAATGTCATTATCAGCATGCTGATAGTTTAGGCTTTTAAAATAGGCTTTCTTTTCTTCGATTTGATGAATAATCTCCTCATATAATCGATCATAGAAAGCACCGCTTTGTGCAAAATAATACAATGCGTCAATACCGCTTGCATAAGGCAATTTTTCGGCAATAGAAGATTGCATAATGTATTCCTTTCGACGCTAAAGCGTCAATTATTTATTTGTAAAAATGCAAAAGGGGAGAATGTAATTTGACTTATGTCAGGGGGTGTTACTAGAACCCCCTGAGCTAATGCGCATACCTAACGGCATTGAGCCTGCGGGCGGCATAGCCGCCGGAAAGGCTCATAGCCTACGTATGCGCTGAATCAAATACCATAGAAGATAGCTTTGCCGACAATGGCGACATCAACATCTACAAGCTCATTTTCTTGACCTTTGTAGAGGTGTACTTTTTCAGCAGGGATAGAGATGTCAATCAGCTCTTTACGTGAACCGCCGTTTTTAAGAGGGGTTTCCAAAAGCAATTGCAACTTGTTTTTACCTCGTACCACTTCACCTGTTTCCTTGTTGGTGAAATCGTTCGAAGTGTAGACATTGAGAAGGGTTCCAGTTAATTTGATCATAGTCAAATCCTTTTTTTAAATTTTGGATTCGACAAAGCGCTTTGCCATTTTCGAGTTATATAACGAGGAAAATTATATGAAATAGGGTGGTGTACAGGATAGGTTTTTTTTCCCTGAAAATTAGGAAAATTTAGTTAGTGAAGAACATTGAATTCAGGATTACCTTTTCAGAATTATACTTTTCAGGATCATTTTTAAGAGCAGAATAATACTGTTCAGGATTAAAGAGGCTTTGGAATTTCCCCTTATTATTTTTGCCCTCTAACGCTAATATAGGAGATGAATGGAAGTATGTCTTAACATAAAAATTTTTTGCTTTTTTATAATCGAAAGAAAATTTTTCTGTATCACTATACTGGGATAGAAGATTCTCAATACTACGTTTTAAGGCAGACTTGTTTATGGAATTTAGTCGATGCGGATTCACCCACAATGGATAATTATAAAGTTTAATTGCGATCGACTTTAAGATCATATCTGTTTTAATTCGATACCCCTCAAAAAAATTCAATATGGAGGCTAAATAAACTACGTCTTCATATGATTTAATTAACGGTTCTACTTCTGGAATAAATTGCTTTATTTGATTTCTTACCCCACTTTTTTCCTCTATCAAATGGTGAGGGTCAAATGGAATATCTTTATAGATTCCAGTTTCTTCATCATATTCTTTTGAGCCATGGCGTAATGTAGTTACCATAAAGTGTGCGAGAGACAGTTTCTCAATTGTCAGATCATCATCCGCTAAAAATGATTCAAAAATCGAGATTGCAATTTTTGTATGTTTGATTAATTTATGATCGTTTATGCACTCATACAGTTCCAATGAATGTTTTAAGCCATTGATATAAGGGGTAATGTTTTTACGCTGTTTTTCAAGGCGACGAATTTTCACCCAATGCTCTTTATCCGATGTCTCTTTTTCTTTGAAGAGTTCAATAGCAAAAAATCCGAGTGATAATATTTTTACAATTGAATCAAAATCATTACTTTTAAGATTAAATCGTACTTCGTATAAAAAGTGCCATATTTCTTTATGGTGCTGATACTTGTTCAAAAAATCAATAAATTCTTTATTTCGACTTTCTCCATCAGAAAAGCAACTAATATAAGTATTCAGATTATCAATGAATTCTTTTTGCATTACTTTTCTAATGATCGAATATATCGGCTTAAATGATTTGAAACCAATTGAACATCTTCGAGTGTCATGGCTTCTTTTTGGTTGTTCAGAAACGTTGGCAATCCTCTAGGATTTAATGCCCATATCCCACTATCATTGGTATTGGTCATCTTTACAAACCAACCGGGAAAAGCTATGACAGGCTGAATTGGAAATCTTCTTGCTGTTAATTCTTCGATTAACTCAGAGAGCCATTTGTTTTCAGCTTTGACTTGAATAATGATACGATCTCCGTAATTAGCACCGTTAAATAAAAGTTGTTTGCCGTCAAAGATGATTTCGGCTTTACCTTTGGCCGGTTTTGAATGGGTTTTTGTTTCGATTATATAGATTCCTTTTGTCGAAACTACTATGTGATCAATATTAAAACTATCACTTTTGATATCATGAAAAACTTTGATGCCATGGGTTGAACGAAAGCTTTCTAGATATTGTCCTACAGCTCTTTCACCATCGCGACCGAGTCGAAGATTTTTTAACTGTGATCGAGTATTGATTATTTTGTAAGTGCTAAATCCAACGACCAGAAGTGCAAGAGATGTAAATATGAATGGGGAAGGGGGTAATTGAAAATACCATCGATACCATTCGAGTATACATAAAACTATCATGAGCAAAGAAACACTGATGTAAGGTATGGCATCGTCTTCTATGAGGCGATTTATTTCCTCATCAAGCGACTGTCCTGCATGACGGAGGGGTTTGTCTTTGAGGGGGGATTTTTTAGTTTGCATTTGACATCGCCTTTTAATAATCATCTTCCATGAAATCGTTTTTTTTCTCTCTTTCAATATCACTTTTTAAGTAACTAATATTCTGTTCCATTTTTTGTTTATGTTGAAGTAAGTGAATATTATCCATATGTTTAATTAATGATTCGTAGAAATCAATTTCTTTTTGCAATGAAGGAATTCTACTGCCGCTCCAGCTACGTCCCATTGGTTCTAAAGACAATTTTTCAAACATTTCGAATGAATGATTTTTCTTTAAAAAATGAGCTATTAGATTTATCCTTCTTTGATCATCAAATTCACAAATGAGTTCAAAAATAAAAATCATTCGTTTCTTTTTAGCAAAATATTTATCAATGTAATTTCTTAGCAAATTATCCGCTTTTTTATCAATTTGATCTTGATTTTCACGGTTTAGAAAAAAAGCTTTTAATACTTCACCCTTGCCCCATATGCCTTTACTCGACGGAATAGCATATACAGCTTCTATTATTCGTGAAAAAATGCTCTCAAAATCATCTCTATTCAAAATAAGGGTAAAGTCTCTTTGAATGCTATACGAACTAATGTATCCATCTTTCTCAAATAATTTCGCAATAAACTGTTCAACAAATGTATTATCCAAATCTATTAATTTGTTCAAAGCATGCAAACTATAATCAAAATGACCATCTCTATTCATACAAAGCAAATATGCTTTGCACAACAATTCAATTTCGCCATCAAAATACTCATTCAAATGTTTAAATATATTGGTAACATGATTAAAAATTATCTCAAAACAAAACACAAATCTGATATCTTCATTCAAAGCACGTTGGATCAATATAGAAACAACTTGTGAAAAAATCTTTGGTAGGATTTGTACATAACTCGTCAAATAGTCTAAATGATATGGCAAAGCTTCTAATGGAAATAATTGATAGTTGTCTAGTAGTTGTTCAATATCATTGGCACTAATCTCTACTACTGGTAAGACAATAAAAAAATTAAAAATCCATTTTTCTTTCTCTTTGAATTCGTAATTATGCAAAATTTCTAATGCATTTTGCTTACCTACAATTTTGACCAAATTTAAAAGATTTAAGCTCAATAAAAAGGGGTTGCCAATTTCAAGATATTTTTTTAAAACATCAACATATAATTTTTGGTCTTTTTCTGCCAAAATATGAAAAAGCTCACTCAGATTGTTTTTAAATTTATACTCTTCTCTGAATCGATCCTTGCCAATATGGATACAAGTCTCAAGTAGTTGATTCCAGTCTTCAAAAGTATAACCATTAACAAAAGCAATAAGCCTATCGTGTTTAATTTTTTGACATGCATCCCAATGAAATTGTTCTTCATGAGAATGTTCTAAATAGATATCCCCACCATCCTGTAAAAGTATTTTTTCAATCTCATAAATCGGATGCTTAAATGTGACACGCAAATTTTTATCATATTCGATGGATCGCATATCAAATGAATTCAATAATTCTTGAACAATTTTGCAGTGAGTATATGAGGTAATATCAAAATGTTTTGTAATAAAATCCAAAATATTTTGCACATCCCATTTCTCAACATCTGAAATTGCATATCTATGCCCTAAACCCGATGGATACTTACTAATTAAATATTCAATGTCATCTTGACTTTTTTCATTGGCGTATAATGAAACTATTTTGTCAAAAATACTATTTCTAAGAACATGCAACTCTTCTGTTTCTACCAGTTTATAAAAGCTCATCACAATTAACTTGCCTTTTTGGCTATGGGATTCAAATTCAGTTTTTAACAACTTACTACATACTCTCAAAAATAGTTTGCTAACAAGTTCATTTTTACCATTGTCACATGCTTTCCAAACTGTGTCGACTAATAATTTTTCTGTTTCATAATTGTGCAAATAACTTTTGTGTTGAACTCCATAATGATCTGTAAGTACAGTAATAATTTGTGGTAATTTAGATGGTTGTTTTTGAAAATAGCCAATTATAAGTTCTATGGCAAATTTTCTATTGTTTGTAAAATCATGTCTAAACACAGCTAATTGACTGAGTATGTCATCTATATGATTTGTATTGATTCGTTGCCAAAAATTCAAAGAGCCTAGATCAATCATTTCAACAGTTAAACTGTTAATTTTATTCGAAAAATAAATGAGTATATTGGTTTGCGTTAAAAACCAAAATACATTCATCGTCGCATATAAGTCTTGTTCATTTCCCAGACATCGATCCCATAATGTATTTACTGGCTCACGCAATACTTCCACAATAAGCTGGGAATCAAATGTATTTAATAAAGGATTTAATATATCTACAAATCTTCCTTTATAAGTGGGAAAAAAGTGTTCTAAAAAAATATTTATTTTAATTTTTTTATCTACAAAGACTATCTTGTAAAATAGGTATGTAGATAAAATTTGATCAGAGACTTTGACAACATTGTTTTCATACAAATCGACAATTTCAAGACGGTGTAATTCTTCTACACTCTTCCACATATCGATAATTGAAATACCAAATGCCTTTTCTAATAGTTCAACTTGTTTTGTGTTTTCCTTATCAACAACTCTAAAAAATGCAATAATAACTATACTCAAAAGTAAATCTGATTGTTCAAAAGCTTCAATATCTTGTTTTACACTTGAAAAGTATTCATCATATAGTGTTGTTACATCATATATAGCCTCTAATCTATCATGCTTTTTAGCTACTGAAGCTGCCATTAGTGCTAAACGTGGATTGCCTTGCGATACTTCTGTAATTCTCTCAAGAAAAATAGGATTAGTAATACTGTACTCATTTTTTACAATGTTCTTAATAAACTCATCATCCAAGGGTTTTAATTCGATTTCAGAGTAACTTATTTCCTTAGGAACGATTTGAAAAATCTTCTCTTTGGCATAGTCCCTCACTGTAGCAACAATCTTTAGATCACCTTTTTTGATTTTCTCACCAAAATATTCTTGAAAATATTCTAATGCAACATGAACTCTATTAACATCATCAATGAGAACTATATAGCGTTCAGATTCAGCATCGAAATATACTTTCATATCGTCGAAAATATTTGCACCTCTATTTAAAATAGCTTTAAATATAAACCCTTTTTCACTCGCATAGGTTTTACAAGATTCAAGAGCTAATTTTGTTTTCCCTACCCCTGCCACTCCAGTTATTAATGTTATTACTGTCTCTTCCAAGCATTTATGAAATTTTTCAATTTCATTTTCTCTATGTTGTAGGGAGGTGCTCAATGACGTAGAATACTTATTTGTATCATACGTTTTTATAAAATCATCATAATCTAATATTTGACCTGTATCTATTGAAACATTTAAAAACTCTTTTGCGATACTTGCATAAGTATTGAACAGCTCGTTCGCAATAAATGAATTTCCAAGAAATTCACATTCAACATTTTTTTGTTTGCAATAATCGCTGAATTGCTTAGTATCTTGTGTATTGAGGTCGGAGTTGCAAGCTAGTATAATTTTATCAATCTGATTTGATGGAATACCAGTTTTTTTTTCGTCAAAGCATTTTTCTAAGTCTTTTAAAAATTTTTCGGTAATACCTGTTTTTTGTGTTGTGTATTCCATAAACAGATACTGACCATTTTGGAGTATGGCATAACTATCGGGCGTACCTTTTGATGGTTTGTTTTCTCCCAATTTTGTACCATTAGAATGAACTGAGCAAGAGAACTTTTTAGACAAATAAGCATCTAATAGTTTATGAAATTTTGTGGCATCAATTTCTTGTAGTTTTTTTTCAATTTGGTTTATTTTTGACATCTATACGAATACCACATTTTAAAAAGAAAGATTTCCATTATTTGACATAAAATATTGTTGAAAACTATCTTTCTCCCCATGTTGAAAAACGTTAACTATTTCACCAAGAAAACCACCATAGTCTATAGTATAGTTATTTTTCTCAATATCTTGTTCGCTAAACATAGTCCCACCATTTGAAAAAAATACTGTTGTATCGATTAATGGTTGAAAGTCTTTCTCGAAAATTCTGATGTGAAATGCAGCCTTTTTCCCATATCGCGATTGAAAAAAATTATTTAACTTTTGTACAAGATCATCCGAGGATAATGTATATGGTCTAAATGGCATTTTTTGTATATCTGTATTAATGTTATTGTTCATAAAGTTCATTATGCCATCAAAACGAAAGGACTGGGCCAACTGAACAACCTTCACTTCGCCAGGTTCAAATAATAATAATTTCCTATTCGCATTATGTGTTATTTTATCAGACAGTATGTATATACCAAGTGAACGACCTTTGGGTCTGACCAATTTTGTATTAACAACATTGATTCTTGCCGATGTGACTAGTAAGGGTTGTGATGAAATACTCTGCAGTTCCAGATATACTTCAGCATTTTCGTATAAAAAAGAGTCTTGCTGATTAAATTGAATTGATGGAATCAAAAAAATACGCCTTATTGCAATTTTTGAGCCTATTCTTTCTTGATAAGTATTGATTGTCTTGTTGAGGTATGTATTGCCATAATATTTCAATTCAACATTTTTAGCATTGACAACAGGTGATTTTTCCCCAGCAGTAGATTGAATGTCACCGGCGACTAACAATGTATTTAAAAGAAAAAAGATAAAGAAAAAGTTATTTCGACTGATAATAATTGACATTTGTACTACCGTTGATAATTGGAGACTGGTTTCCTAAAGTTTGTATAATAGTATGATTGTTATCTTCTTTAAAGTCCTTTTCAATCCGCTTTTCACCTTTTAACTTGATAGCTATGTCTTTGTACGATATATCAATATTTAGTTTAGAGAACATAAATGATAGAATCAATACGATAAAAAATAATACAATGACAATAAGTTTTATTTTCATCTGAGCTCATTTTTTTTTGATGGGGTATCTTATATTTATTAAGCTAAATTTTTCGAATTTTATTAAAAAATGTTTTCTAAGATATTAAATGATGTAGTATTGACACCAGACATTTTGTTTTTTTTCAAGATAGCCAATTTAAACATGTACTGCAAGATGCATAGCAATTCTGTCACAGAACCCTTTTAAAGCCCGTATTTTAGGGGGTAAAAAGCACGCGGCTTACGTTGTGCCTGCCTTCATCATTGAAATCCAACCAAATGATATATCAAGTCTGTTATGAAGAGTATTCAGTGCCGAAAACACTGGATTAGAGGGATGGCTTGGCTGCCTTTTTGTTATTTCTCACGATGAAATGCATAAAAGCCACGTACAGATACGCAAATAAATTCCACCACCACCATTGAAACAAGGTCGCCCATTCGACTTGGTAATAGCCTAGTATTTTGAAAATACAGAAGTAGATGATGACCCAGAACAGTGCGGCGTGCAGCATCATCCAGTAATTCAACCAGTGCAATTTCATATAACGTGCCTTTTAAAAAAGCAGCATTATATCAAAAAATAGGGAGCGTACTGACGTCTCCTACCGTATGAAATCGATGCACAGCACGAATGACTGATCCTCAATCTCTATTTTCCTCGCATAGGTACAACACAGGTTACCCGTCGCCAGTGAGACATAATTGCCTGTCAGATAATACTGGTTCATCGAGTCGAGAGTGCGGACATAATACTCTTTGCGTGAGTGGTCGCTTCCATGCTCCATAGGCTCGAAAAAAGAGCGCGTGTTCCCCAGTAGAAGGGTCGGGCCGACCTGCCGGGCCGAGGCGTTGATGAGATAGAGGGTTTCGATGTTGGATACGGCATCGGCGATCGGTCTGAGGGTGTGTTCCCATCCGTAGATGTCACTCAAAGAGGCGATGCTCTCCTGGAATGTCAGGCACAGCGATTCGCCCTGATGGCGGAGTGCCTCATTGTACGCATGGGTATCAGCGTGCAGACGGTCGCAGTAGGATTTGAGCAGATCGATTTGTCCTCGGAAGTTGTCGCATACAGGGTTGGCGCTCGGTCGGGAGAACCAAAACCCCTGAATCAGTGTAGCCCCGGCGTGCTTGGCAAAGCCCGCTTCTTCAAGTTCCTCGACCCCTTCTGCGAGAGCGATCGCGCCGATATTGGTACTCATGCGGCAGATGGCGTGGACGATTTCCTGATGGATATGGTTCGATCCGATATTGCTCATGAGGGAGCGGTCGATTTTGATGATATTGGGGCGCACGACTCCAAGGCGATCAAAGCTCGAGCTGCCGATTCCGAAATCGTCCAGTGCGATGTTGAAGCCGAGATTGCGGTAATGGGTGCAGAAATCTTCGAGTTTTTCGGTGTCGTGGATTTCGTCTTCTTTGATTTCAAGGACGATGTTGCTGAAAGGGATGCCGTGACGACTTAAAAGCCCGTCGAAGAGATAAGACCCCGGTTCGAAGGAATCGATGAGTTTTGATTCGAAATTTACAAACAGCAAAAGGCGTTTGTTCTCTTGCCAGAGAGGGAAAAACGATTCGATGGCGAGGTGACGGGCAAGGCGGTCGAGCTCGACGTTGAGGCCTTCCTCGGCAGCTTCGTCGAAAAGAAGCCCAGGAGGGATCAGCGTACCGTCCGAAGAGATTCCCCGTATCAAGGCTTCCACGCCGAAGAAGGTGCGTCCCCTAACGGAAATGATGGGTTGGAAATGGATGATGAGACGTCTGTTTTCCAGTATTTCCTTGATCCTGCTCATTCCGGTCCTCCCTGATGCGATATATTAGGAATGCGATAATACTGTTTTATTCTTACCCGGTGTGCAGGACGATGATTAAAAAATAGGCAGGTGTGTTCGTACTTCCGTGCATTCAGGGCTTTGGCGTCAAGAGCTCCGTAGCGTCTTGGCCGAGGATTTTGGTATAATGGGATACTTACATAATGCGCCTAGGAGTTTACATGGAGTGCGAGTTTCCGACCGTCAATGCAACGAATGACGAGATCAAAGCAATTTTCAACGACGTGAAGACCATCGCCGTCATGGGTCTTTCTCCCGATTCGACCAAAGACAGTTACCGCGTCGCCGAATATCTCAAAAACGCAGGTTACACGATCATCCCTGTCTATCCCAAAGAAGAGACGATTTTAGGGGAAAAGGTCTACCGTTCGCTTGCCGAGATTCCGTGTGCGGTCGATATGGTCAATATTTTCCGTAAACCCGATGCGCTGAATCCTATTGCCGATGCGTGCATCGAACGCGGTGACGTCAAAGTATTCTGGGCGCAAAAAGGGATCGTCAACAACGAGGCGGCTGAAAAAGCGAAAGCGGCGGGAATGCGCGTCGTACAGAACCACTGCACGATGATCGAACATCGCCTGATCCACGCATAAAGGGAACCATTGATCGATTTAACCACTATTTATCAAGCCAATGAACGTATCCAAGGGGTAGTCGTCGAAACGCCCTTTGCCTATGCACCCAGACTCAGCGAAGAGTGCGGATGTGAAATTTATCTCAAAAAAGAGAACCTCCAAGTGACCGGAGCGTTTAAAATCCGGGGAGCCTACAACAAAATAGCGACGTTGAGCGAATCCGAACGTGCGCAGGGGGTCATCGCGGCGAGTGCGGGGAACCACGCTCAGGGTGTTGCGATGGCGGCTCAGATTTTCGGGATCAAGGCGTTGATCGTCATGCCCGAATCGACCCCTCTGACCAAGATTAACGGCGTGCGCTACTACGGTGCCGAGGTCATTTTGGCCGGAAGCAACTACGACGAAGCGTATGCGTATGCGTCCGCGTACGGCCAAGAGCACGACATGGTGTTCGTCCATCCGTTTGCCGATGAGGCCGTTATGGCCGGGCAGGGGACGATTGCGCTGGAGATGCTCGAAACGTGTCCCGATTTGGACGCCGTAGTGATCCCCGTCGGCGGCGGGGGATTGATCTCGGGAATGGCGTCGGCGATCAAAGCCCTCTCTCCGCAGACGAAAGTGATCGGCGTCAGTGCGCAGGGCGCTCCGGCGATGAAAGAGTCTTTTGATGCGAAACAGCCGATCGACAGTACGTCGGTACGGACGATTGCCGACGGTATCGCCGTACGCGACACCTCCGAAATCACGCTGGGACACATTTTGGAGACGGTCGATCAGATCGTCACCGTTGATGATGAAGAGATTGCGAATGCGATCCTGTTTCTGTTAGAGCGCCAAAAACTGGTTGTCGAAGGAGCGGGTGCCGCAGGTGTCGCCGCGATGCTGCACGGCAAGCTCGACGAACTCAAAAACAAAAAAGTCGGGATTGTCCTCAGCGGCGGGAATATGGACGTCACGCTGCTTTCCGTCATCATCGAAAAAGGACTTATCAAATCGGGCCGAAAGATGAAAGTGACGGTGACGCTGGTGGACAAACCGGGTGCATTGATGCAGTTGACCGAAATGCTGCAATCGCTGAATGCCAATATCGTCCACATCGCCTATGACCGTACCTCTACGACATTGGCGTACGGCGATGCCAACGTTACTATCCATCTGGAAACCAAAGGCAAAGAGCACCAAGATCATATCCGCACCATGCTCAAAGAACACCGCTATCTCAGCAGCGAAGAGCATTAAGAGGGCGGGGAGATGGAATTATTAAAATTATTTAATATCAAGCAACCCATCCTCCTGCTTAAAACCCTCTCCAACGGAGATTTGGGGATGATCGATGCCGGCAACAGCCTTCGCATCGCATCGTCCGATACCTATAAGCTTGTCAGCGGATTCAAAACCAACATTCAACACGAACGTTTTTTCGGTTCGCACGTTGACATATCGTTCAATGCGGCATATTCATGCTCGGTCATTCCTGGGACTAATCAGGCGGCGTTGTTCAGCATCCCCGGAAAAGCGCTCGTTCACAAACTCGGCCGGCACAAAGGGGAGATCGAAAGCGTCGCCATCGATCCCAACAACCGCTACTGCGTCACCTGCGGGCAAGACGGGAAAGCGTCTGTGTGGGTCATAAAAACGGGACGGCTCGCGTTCGTGATGCCTCCGCACGTCGATTACATTACGACCGTATCGTTTAACGAAAAAGGGCAGTGGATTGCGACGGGCAGCTTTGATCGAACGATCCATGTGCTCAATCTCGGAATCATGAAACAGCCGATCCTGCTGCGGGGACACGGCAGCGTCATCATTAAAATCATCTTTCTCCCCGAAGGGAAGCTTTTGTCGGTCGATAAAGAAGGGGGACTGATCCTCTGGGACTTTCACAGCGGCCAGATCATCAAACGCCTGAGCAAGATGAACGATGAAGTGTGTTCGATGTGCGTGAGCAGCGATTACCGTTTTGCCTTCGTCGGAACCAAACTCGGCTATGTCGGACTGTACGATCTGCAGAACATGGAGCCGGTCACGCAGCGTTATATCAAAGAGAGCGAGCCGGTATCCGCATTGGCATTCATGAGAGATCCATACCGTTTGGCGGTCGGAACGGCCGGAGGAAATGTCCGCATCTACTCGCTGTTCGGAAACGAAGAGGAGTATTTGGCGCAGCTGCGCGAGCGCCAGTACAAAACCTTCTACAACGAACTGAACAACAATCCGATTCTGCAGTATTCCAAAGCATACGAGGCCGCGGAACGGGTATGGGACGACGTCGTCAACAAAGCGCGGGAACTTCTGGACAAAAACGAGCGCGCAAAAGCCAAAGAATTGCTCGATCTCTTCGCGGGGATTTCCCAAAAAAATGCGTTTGTTCTCCAGCTGCTGCGCGATTACGAAAAGTACGCCCAGTTTAAAACGAACGTGCAGGAAGAGCGGTTTGCTCTGGCGTATTCGTTGGCGAACCAGTGCCCGGCGTTTAAAGATACCGAGCTGTACCGGAATATGGAAGCGCGGTGGCAAAAAGCGTTCGCCAAAGCGCAGGAACTGATCATGGGAGCCAACGGCGAAGAACAGGCCAGAGCCGCACTGTCCCAGTTTCGCGGCATCTCATCGAAAACGGTGCTGATTCAGCAGCTTTTTGAAAAGCGGCGCATGTATGAATATTTCAAGCGGGTGATAATGCAGCGCGACTATGTCAAATTTTTCGATTTGGTGAAGCGCCATCCGTTTCTCAAAGAGTTCGTCGAATACACGGCGGTTTTGGAATATGCCGATAAGCTCTACATTCAAACGAGCAGAGCGTATGCCGCCGGAGATTACGCAGCGGCGCAAAACGGGTGCGATATATTGGT
>NZ_JQGL01000064.1:0-4065 GCF_000747095.1 Sulfuricurvum sp. MLSB | reverse complement strand
TTTCCTATCTGGGGTCTTTCCCGTTTTTGTACGAAACCCCCGAGGCGCAGGAACTCGAACAGCAGTGGAACCATGCGGTCGATGAAGCGCAGACGTATGCCGCAAAAGGGGAACCGCGCGAAACGCTGGCGGCATTTGACGCGTATCGGACCGTGCGAGAGAAATACGCAGCGATAGGGGTCGTGATGGAACAGGCCTACTGCGTTCAGTTGGAGCATAAAATAGCACTGCATGCACCGCTGCAAGCGATTGAGACCGGCATCCGCCACTACGTCAGAATCTTTGGTATCGATGAGGGGATCCGGTCGGTATGGCACTATCTCAAACTAGAGTACGAGAGCAGCCTGGATCTGGAAACACTCCATCAGGGTTCACTCGAGTCCTGGACCCCGCTGATGCGGATCGACGATATTACGGCTCGTCCGTGATTGCCGTTGATTTGGGGTCGAATACGATCCGTTTTGTCGAATTCGACGGGATAAAATGGGGAAGAAGTTTCGAGAAAATCGTCCGCACGGCCGAAGGGCTGCATGAGACACAGCGCATCGGTTCGCACGCGATAGAACGGATTGTTGCCGCAATAGCCGAAGCGCGCGAACACCTCGATTTTTCATCGCAGGCGGTTGTCGCGTATACGACGGCGGCGATGAGGCTGGCCCTCAATGCGTCCGAGGCGATTGACGCGATTGAGGCGGGTAGCGGCATCCGATTCATCCCCATAGACGCGCAAAAAGAAGCAAGCCTGACCCTTTCGGCGGTCAGATACCGTCTGCATAAGCTGGGGATGAAGGCTGAGCCGTTTATCTTGGCCGATATCGGAGGCGGTTCGACCGAACTGATACGGTACGAAAACGGGCAAAGTTCCGCCATCAGCCTCGATACGGGGATCGTGACCCTCTCTGAACGCGCCGATTCGGACGTTGCTCTGCAAAAAAGGATTGATGACTTCAAAAACGATGTCCGCGCCTCTTTAGACCGCACGGAGGCTGCTTTTGTCCTGACCGCCGGAACTCCGACGACGATAGCGGCGTATCTCAACGGCATGGATTATGAGACCTACGACCCCGAACGGATCAACGGGTATCGTCTTCGATTGGAAGAGTGTTACCGCGTGTATGACGAACTGCTGGCTATGGATGAGGATGATAGGGTGCGTTATGTCGGAGTGGGACGCGAAAACCTCATTATTACAGGTATATTGATGGTCACCGCGCTTTATGAAACGTTGGGATGCGAGGAGGCTATCATCATAGACGACGGCCTGCGAGAGGGAATAGCGCTGGAATATTATACGGCGCAGGATTCAAAATAGTTATAATACGTAATTTGCGGAGTACAATACGATAACACTCTGTAGAAGGGAAGGCGCGTATGCAGAAGCTATTGGACAATCCATTTAATAAGAAGATATTGCCATTTGCGTTACTGGCGCTCGGTACTCTTTTGAGTCTTATGGCTTTTTGGTTCGGAAACGAGCATTTGAAAGAGAAAGAACGTCTTCGCTTTGAAACCGTCACCAAACAGGCAACGTTGCTGGTCAAGACACGGATGGATGCTTACCGCCAAACCTTGTATGCGGGGGCCGGATTGTATGATGCTTCGGCCAATGTTGAGAACGACGAATGGCTGGCGTTTACCAATGCACTTAGAATCAATCAGAATTTCCCCGGTATTCAGGGATTCGGGTTTACTCGTGTCGTGGATTCGGACGGGAAACTTGGATTGCGTACGGCGATCGTGTATTTGGAACCGTTGGATGAACGCAACCTGCGTGCCATCGGCTATGACATGTATTCTGAAAAAGTACGTCGTGAAGCGATGACCCGGGCCGTTGTGACAGGGCGGGCCGCGGCAAGCGGCAAAGTACGTCTGATTCAGGAAAACACGATCGATGAACAGGCCGGTTTTTTGATATATGTTCCGGTCTATCGCAAAGGGATGGCGCTGGAGACGAAAGCGCAGCGCATGGCTGCGATCAGGGGATTCGTTTATGCTCCGTTCAGGATAAATGACCTTATGAGAGCCGTATTCGGGGATCATTACGATGATTTGGCATTTGAAATATACGACGGCGATACGACGGAGCCGAATCTGTTGCTTTCACGAAATTTTTCGGCTGCCGGCGCACACGCGATGATGGTTGAAAAACGGATTGATGTCGGCGGAAGGACATGGACGCTTCGTTTCAAACCGCTGCACGGCTTTACAAAGGAAGCGGAGACGAGTTTTCCTTGGTTGGTTCTTTTGCTTGGGATGTTGCTCACCTTTGCCATCTTTGAGGTGGTGCGCTCATTGCTTCGGACAAAAGAGCAGGCGCAGCGATTGGCGGAAAAAATGACCGAAAAGCTTTCCGCTTCCGAAGAATGGCTTCGTTTTGCCTTGGAAGGGACAGGGGACGGCATTTGGGACTGGAATGTAGTGACAAACAAGGTCTTTTTTTCCAAACGCTGGAAAGAGATGCTGGGATTTTCTGAAGACGAAATCAAAGGAAGCCTCAAAGAGTGGGAAGAACGTGTCCATCCGGATGATATCGCCAAGGTTCTTCGAGACGTACAAGACCATTTGGACGGCAAAACCGAGATGTATACCAATGAGCACAGAGTCCGCTGCAAAGACGGCACCTATAAGTGGATTTTCGACCGGGGAGTCGTTGCGGAGAGGGACAAACACAACCGTCCGATTCGGATGGTAGGGTCTCATACCGACATCAGCGAACCCAAAAGAATCGAAGCAGAACTGATGGTTGCGAAAGAGCGGGCAGAAGCCGCCAACACAGCGCTGAAGCTCAAAAGCGAAGAACTCGAAAAGCTTTCGATGCATGATGGCCTTACGCGTATTCCGAATCGTCGTTATTTTGATGAGATCTATGAAAAAAGGTATAAAGAAGCGCTCCGGGATGCGAAACCGCTTGCGATCATTATGGTCGATGTTGATCATTTCAAAAATTTCAATGACCATTACGGGCATGCGCAAGGCGATGAATGTCTTATCAAAATCGCCGATGCGCTTCAAAAGACTCTCAAGCGTCCTAGCGACTTTGTTGCGCGATACGGCGGAGAAGAGTTTGTCGTTCTTTTGGCAGACATCGATGAAGAAGGGATGAAAACGGTAGCGGAACATCTGGTGGATTCGGTTCGGAAGCTGAACATTCCGCACGCCTTCTCATCCGCCGCGCCGTACGTCACGATAAGCGCCGGCGCGGCATTTTCTCATACGCCGGCCGAGAAGAAAAAAGAGCTGCTTAAACATGCGGATGAAGCGATGTACCGATCCAAAGAGAACGGCAGAGACCGATATACCTGCTACGCGTGAGTAGATGAACCCGGTGTATTTCCATAAATTTGGATGCCGTTTTTCATTTTGGCTATAATAAAACCAAACAAATACGGCGGATAACATTGAAATTAACTAATATTAAAAGCGTCGGTATCCTTCTTCGCCCCTCGACACCGGAGCTTAAAGAGATGTTTTTTGAAGCCAAGCGTATATTTGAATCGCGCGGCATCGAAGTCATCGTTGAGCATGTAAGCGGCGGAATGATCGGCGTCATGGGGCAGCCGTTCGAGATGATGTGCAAAAAGGTTGATTTTCTCGTCACCATCGGAGGAGACGGCACATTGATCTCGGCGGTTCGCAGGTCGTATCGTTTTCAGCTTCCCGTATTGGCCATTCACGCGGGCAAACTCGGATTTATGGCGGATCTGGATATCGCCGAACTCGACGATTTCGTTGACCGTATGCTCGAAGGGGAGTTTCGAATCGACGAACGGGCAATGCTGCAGGCGACGATCACGACGCGTGACGGAGACAGTCACGTCGTTGCGTTTAACGACATCGTTTTGACCCGCCCCTCGATTTCAAAAATGATCCGATTGGAAACATTCGTCGACGGTCGGAGTTTCAACACCTATTACGGAGACGGTGTCGTTGTCTCTACGCCGACGGGTTCGACCGCCTATAACCTCTCCGCAGGCGGCCCGGTATTGTTTCCCCTGACGCAGGTGTTTGCCCTGACGCCGATTTGCCCCCATTCGCTGACGCAGCGCCCCGTTATTTTGCCGGGGC
>NZ_JQGL01000063.1 GCF_000747095.1 Sulfuricurvum sp. MLSB | reverse complement strand
GAGTCTGGTATATCGGAACTAGATACAATCATGCAGACACTTATAAAACTATTCTTGAAAGAAAAGTAGCAATCCCAAGAATCTATCCAGCAACAGACACGGGCGCTCCAGACGGAGAACCCGTCTACTTATCAAGAGAGCAATGGGAAGTAAAGAAACAAAGATCTAGTGCGTATATGGTTGCTTGTCAGATGTTACAAAATCCTCTTGCTGGCAGCGAAATGGAGTTCAAACCTGAATACATTCGTAGATATGAATTAAGACCTCAAATACTGAATGTAGGAATACTAGTAGATCCAGCGTCTTCTAAGAAAAAGGGTTCGTCTGATACAGCTTTTGCAGTTATAGGAATGGATGGTCAGTGGAATAAATACTTGCTAGATGGAGCAATCCACAAAATGAATTTGCATGAAAAGTGGATAATGCTTAAAACTCTTAGAACAAAGTGGTTGAATAAACCAGGCATTCAAACTGTTACTATTGGATATGAAAAATATGCTCACCAGTCTGACATCGAACATTATAGTCAAATGATGATAATAGAAAATAACAGTTTCCCAATAGATACAGTTTCGTGGCCTCTTGATTCAGCAGAAGGCAGTAAACGAGACAGGATACGTAGATTACTTCCTGATCACCAGAATTGGAAATTTTTCTATCCATACGAAGGTGATGAAACTTCTTTACAAAAACGTGCTAAGTTAATGGGTAAGGGTCATTTAATTGCTAAACCAATAATTAGAAAAAATCAAGACGGAAGATTATACAATTTTACTAATTATATAATAAATTCAGAAATGATGTTTTTCCCAGCTTTAGTTAAAATGGACGGGTTGGACGCGATGTCGAGATTTTATGATTTACAGATAAAACCTCCTATGTTATACGAAGACAAATATATCTACCCAACAATATGCGGAGACGATTAGTATGGCTGACAACGAAGTCACAATAAGTATCACAGACATACTGTCTGAGGTTTTAAAGGCAGATAAATACCACTATGAAACTGATACAGCATACGAATTCAGTAATGGGCGGAAATTTGAAAGTTCAGATAAGAGTGACTCAGGTATCTATGAATAACTACACTCCTCATCCTGATTACGATGAGTTACCTGATTGTATTAAATATCTCTATACTGAAAAAGAGTTTGCATGGTTAGGGGACTTTGACAGAAATAGACTTCTAGAGACTGAATGTTGTCCCGACGCAGAAGGAGATGATTGATGAAAATAATAAAAAATAGGAGAATATTATGGCTGATATAACTATTGTAGAAGAAGGGGATGGCAGAGGAAGAAAACTTTTTAAAACACTAATAAAAACAGAAAGAACAGCTCTGGTTTTTGCTTCGGGTGAAACGGTTAAAAGTTTTACTATTTTGACATGGGCGAAGGTGATCAGGATCATTTTTGAAATGCCATCATTTGCAGGAGCGGTGGTAACGGGTATTGTTTCAATAGAAAATTCAGATGGCAAAGAAATTTATGCCTCTGCCGCTGGAGCGGAAAGCAATACACATGTGTATTCACCTGATCCAAGTATTCCACTAGTAGAGACAAACACAGTCAAGGTAACTCTTAATACCGACCCACTCAGTGATGGGACTTGTTACGTGACTATGTACATTGAAGGAGGGAATTAAAAATGGCGATACATCACGATGATCAAATGAAAGGCGATGAAAAGACGCTCTCTATTGAACCTGTTGTTATAACTGAGGTGGTAGTTAAAACAATAGAGAAAATAATCATGTCTCCGAAACTTATTGAAGTTGAAGTAGAGAAACCTATTTTTATTGAAAAGCAATATGAGAGACCAATTATAGTTGACAAGGAATATGAGAGACCTGTTCTTATTGACAAGAAGTATGAGAGACCAATAATTAAAGAGATAAACTGCGAAAAGCCTATAATTAATGACAAGGAATATGAGCGACCTGTTATAGTAGAAAAGATATATGAAAAACCGGTTATTGTTGAAAAGCAATACAATATCCCTGTTCCAAAAGAAGTGCCTTATGATGTTCCGGTTGTTTCTATGAAAAAGGTTAAATCAGCAGCAGAAACCGCTATCGCTGTAGTTAATGAACTAAAGGAAGTTGTAAGGCTTTTAAAAGAAACGGTGGAAGAAATCAAAGAGAAACTTCCAAAAGAGATTAAAATGCCGGAAATTATACGTGAGGAATACATCGTGAAAGACGTGAAAATCATAGAAGATACCATCCATGTCATTGGTAAAGTTATAGCAAGGGGGGCGTAATAGTGGCTGAATATCACGAACATAATCACCCACGAAAAATATCGTCAATTAAGGATGGGGAGATAGCGCTCTACGGGTCTTCTGATGGCGGAACAACGTGGTATCCTGTAAAGGTGGATGATTCAGGTAGAATCAACTTTCTCTCAGGGTTAGTTCCTCATGCTCACGATTACATTTCGCTTTCATATACAGGAACCAACTTGACCGGCGTTGTTTATAAAACAGGCGGATCGGGCGGGACAACGGTGGCGACCCTTACTTTAGGATACGATGGAAGTGACAAACTGATAAGCGTTACAAAAACGTAGGAGTTGTAAATCATGGGATATAAATTCAATCCTTTTACAGGCACACTTGACGAAAGCGCTCCCGTTGGAGCAGGTGCCACGACTTTCGTGGAATTAACTGACACTCCTGCTAATTATACAGGAAGTGCAGGATTGTTCGCAAAAGTCAATGCGGGAGAAACTGCTTTAGAATTTGCG
>NZ_JQGL01000062.1 GCF_000747095.1 Sulfuricurvum sp. MLSB | reverse complement strand
GAAGGATGCGGCGCATGATTTTGCCCGAACGGGTTTTCGGCAGACCCGGAACGAAAACGATGTCGTCGCAGACCGCGATGTTACCGATCTCTTTCATGATGACTTTGTTGATCTCTTTGACCATTTCCATTTCTTCGCCGACGGTGTCTTCGCTTTTGAGAACGATGTAGGCGAAGATTCCCTCACCTTTGATCTCGTGCGGTTTGCCGACGACGGCGACTTCGGCGACGTTAGGGTGTTTTTTACACGCCGCTTCGACTTCGGCGGTTCCCATACGGTGACCGGAAACGTTGATAACGTCATCAGTACGGCCGGTGATCGTGATGTATCCGTCTTCGTCGTAGTTCGCGCCGTCTCCTGTGAAGTAGACCGGAACACCGTCTTTTTTGACGTCGCCGAAATACGATTTGACGAAACGCTCAGGGTCTCCCCAGATGTTGCGGATCATTGAAGGCCATGCGCGGGTAATACACATGTAGCCACTCTCGCCCGCTCCCACTTTTTTGCCGGTTTCAGGGTCGATGATCTCGCCCATGATACCCGGAAGCGGGAACGTCGCGCACGCCGGTTTGATCGGAGTCGCACCCGGAAGCGGAGACACGACGTGTCCGCCCGTCTCGGTTTGCCAGTAGGTATCGACGATCGCGCATTTGCTTCCGCCGACTGCTTCGTAGTACCATTTCCATGCCGGAGGGTCGATCGGCTCACCGACGGTTCCGAGGACTTTCAAGCTGCTGAGATCGTATTTGGCAGGCTCTTCCGCACCCGTTTTGTGCAATACGCGGATGGCGGTCGGAGCGGTGTAGAATTGGTTGATTTTGTACTCTTCGACCATTTTCCACGGACGTCCCGCATCGGGATAGGTCGGAACACCTTCGAACATAACCGTCGTCGCACCCATCGCAAGAGGGCCGTAGACGATGTAGGTGTGTCCGGTGATCCATCCGATATCGGCCGTACACCAGTAGGTGTCGTTTTCTTTGACGTCGAATACCCATTCCATGGTCATTTGCGCCCAAAGGATATATCCCGCAGTATTGTGCTGAACCCCTTTTGGTTTGCCGGTTGAGCCGGACGTATAGAGGAGGAACATCGGGTCTTCCGAATCCATCGGCTCGGATTCGCACACCGGAGATTGGCTTTTGATCAACTCGTTGTACGAATAATCGCGTCCCGCAACCCAGTTGACATCTTCGCCGTTACGCTCTACGACACACACCGCTTTAACGCATTCGCAGCCGTGGCTGAGCGCATCGTCTACTACCGGTTTGAGCATGTACGGTTTGTCTTTACGGTACGCGCCGTCTGCGGTGATGACGAGTTTTGCTTCGGCATCGATGATACGGTCGCGCAATGCTTCGGCAGAGAACCCACCGAATACGATCGAGTGGATCGCACCGATACGGGTACACGCGAGCATTGCGTACGCCGCTTCGAGGATCATCGGCATATAGATAACGACGCGGTCGCCTTTTTTAATCCCGAACTCATTTTTGAGGAGGTTCGCCATGCGGTTGACGTTGTAGTAAAGCTCCAGATACGTAACGACTTGTTTATCTCCGCGGTCGCCTTCAAAGATAATCGCCGCTTTGTTTTTGCGGCTGTTCAGGTGACGGTCGATACATTGGTGAGCAACGTTTAGTTTACCTCCTTCGAACCATTTGACGAAAGGCATATTGCTCTCATCGAGGACTTTAGTGTACGGTTGGAACCAGTCGATTTTTTCGTTCGCAAAGTGTCCCCAGAACCCTTCATAATCTTCTTGTGCCCACGTTTGCAAATCATGGTATTCGCACATATTTTTAATGCGCGCGTTTTTGGCAAACTCTCGGTTCGGTTGAAAAATCGGTTTTACGATATCGCTCATAGCAAATGCTCCTTTGTTTAGTTTAATTTAGTAATGTGTTGTAATTTTATGTAGACCATTGCGGTCATAATCGCGTCGTTCAACGCATTGTGCTGACCCATCTTCGGGATGTTTAAATCACGTAAGATTGTATCAAAGCGTAAATCAATATTTCCTTGCGGAATGAGGGCAATTTTCTTGTCGAAATAAAGCCCTGAAACTTCGGTTTGCGGGTTAGGCAACGTAACGCCGATCCACGGCTTGATCATGCGGTTCATCATGGAGACGTCGAACTCCAGATAGTAGCCCACCAGCGGGCGGTTCCCAATAAATTCTAAAAACTTTTTCACCCCCTCTAACGGCTCGACCGCGTGTTCCAGATCACACGGCCGGATATGATGGATTTTAATACTCTCGGCACTGATTTCGCGCGACGGTTTCAAAAACACCTCGAAGCTCTCCGAAGTGAGGATTTTGTCCCCCTTCACTTTCACCGCCCCGATGCTCAGGACGGCGTCTTTTTTCGGATTCAGTCCCGTTGTTTCGGTATCGAAAACAACGATCTCGTCCCCTTCATACGGTTCAAACAAAGATGCGTAACTCTCGTCTTTCAACCCTTTCAGGTTCCAGTTTCGTTTGAACGATTCAAACATTACACAACCATCCCCAGATGGAAGTGATAGGTCAGAAACTTTTTAAACGTGTTAACGATCTTGAACGCGTCTTTGAGCAGATCGCGGTCTGCTTTGCTGAGCAGTTTGGGATTGACGTAATTTTGTTCTTTCAATACCTGTTTTTGCGACAACATCGTGCGCAGGCGGATGCTCAGCAACGTGTCATACGCCTCGATGAGTTCGCTCGCAAACCGTTTGTCGAACAATCCGATATTGTTGAGTTCTTTGATCCTCTCCGTCGTATTCGTCGTCTCGATCTTATGCTCAAGAGCGAGTATGCGCACACCGTGGACGATCGCAAAGACGCCCCCTTTTTTGATGTCAAGTTCGCTTTCGTGCTCTGCACGTCCGAGCACAAAACCTGAAAACAGGCTCAAAGGAGTTTCAAACGCCAGTGAGGCTTTGGCCAAATGGGCCAAAATGTCGCTGCGTCCTTCGAAGCGTTCGAACAGATACGACTTGCACTCATCGAGCAATGCGGAATCACCCGCCACGCAATGGGCATCGAGGAAAATCGAAAGCGACTGGAGCGTCTCTTCATCAAGCGTATCCATCCATCCCGATATCTGTTTTTTGTATCCGGTAACGGTGCGCCGCCAGTAGGGGTTGCTCACCATGATATCGCCGCTGCATTTGGGAAATCCGAGGCGAAGCAGGTTTTCGTTCAATTCTATCATGTACGGGGCGAATACCGCTTCGTCTTCTCCGTCGGCGATGATGAGAGCGTTGTCCTGATCGGTGCGAAGTACCTGCTCGTTGCGCCCTTCGCTTCCCATCACGATCAATGCGCAGCGGCGTTGCAAATTTTCGGGAAGGACCATTTCAAAGACTTTGCGGTACACCTTGGCGTTCAGCTCGCTGACGAGTTTGGAAACATACCGTACGCGCACCCCTTTGGAGGTGAGAGAGCGAACAACCTGCATAAGCGAGCGTTCGATGTTCACGAGCTCGTCAATGGATGTTGCACGATCGATTGACGCCGCGATCAAATGGGTGTGGTTGGCAAAATGGCTCAACAGATCCAGCTGCTCCAAAATTCCGACGATCTTGTCCCCTTCGGTCACGACAAGCCGTTTGATCCCGTGTTTGGTGAACAGCAGCAGCGCGTTGAACAAAAAATCGCTCCGCTCGATCGTGATCAGTCCGTACGATGCAATCTCTCCGATCAGATCGGAAACGTTTTTATCGGCCAAAAGAACTTTTTCGCGAAGATTGGTGTCGGTAACGATTCCCATCTCCCCGTCGTTGCGTACCAAAATCACTTTGGCGTTCGTCTGCGCCATCGTACGAAGCGACTCAAGGATCGAACTGTCGGCATTGACGATACACGGTGCATGAAGGTAAATTTCATCGACGCGAGCCACCATAAAAGGGGTCAGTTCGTTTTGGTGCTGACGCTCTTTGAGACGTTGGTGCTTGGTAATGAAATCCTGCATAAAATAATTTTGGAACGTTTCGGCGTCTTGAAGAAGGTTGAGAAAAGATTCTTTGGGGAGTTCGTAACAGATCAGGTCTTCGGCGACAATAAAAGTGCTTTGGGTGTTGCCGTATATGAGGGAGTTTGCGTCAAAACTGTCGCGTTCGCCGTAGACGTTTTGGAGTTCACCGTCGATGGTTTCGTTGACAATGCCTTTGATGATTATGTAAAGCGATTCGGCCCTCACCCTCGGAGCGACCAATACCGTCTCCTTGGGATAATAGGCAATATCCATCTGGGTCATCAGCTTTTCGATCATTCGCTCGGTAAGCAGATCAAACGGATGGATCGACATTAAAAGTGCTTTTTGGTCAAAGAGACTCAAACTAAGCTCCTGAAAAATAAGTAAGCACTGCCCCGGAAGGGGCAGGTTTGAAGATTAGTGCTCAACAGCACCCTCTGCTCCGATACCGGTTTGGCAGCGGATATTTTGCGCTTCGAACGCTTCGATCTCTTTGCGAGAATTTTCGCTCTTATCCGTGATCGAGAAGAACCAGATTCCGACGAATGCCGCCGTTACCGAGAACAATGCCGGATATTTGTACGGGAAGATCGCTTCCGCGTTACCCAATACGTCAACCCATACGGTCGGCCCGAGGATCACCAAAACCGCTGCCGTCAACAGACCTAACGATCCGCCGAACAAAGCACCGCGAGTCGTGAGTTTCGACCAGAACATGGAAAGGAACAGAATCGGGAAGTTAGCACTTGCCGCAATCGCAAACGCCAATCCGACCATGAACGCAATGTTTTGGCTTTCAAACGCGATACCGAGGAAAATCGCCACGATACCCAGAACAACGGTAGAGATTTTAGAAACTTTCATTTCCATCAACCCGTCCGCACGTCCTGCACGAATAACCGAAGCATAAAGGTCATGCGAAATCGCAGACGCCCCTGCCAATGTCAGACCTGATACGACCGCAAGGATCGTAGCGAACGCTACCGCAGAGATGAATCCGAGGAAGAAATCGCCGCCCACTGCGTGTGAAAGGTGAATTGCCGCCATGTTGTCGCCGCCAAGGATCGGAGCGCCGCCGTCAATCGCCTGTTTAGCCACATCAAGATACTGTGGGTTTTGGAATACCATAACGATCGCACCGAAACCGATGATGAACGTAAGGATATAGAAATACCCAATGAACCCTGTCGCATAGAAAACCGATTTGCGTGCTTCTTTCGCGTCACTGACGGTGAAAAAGCGCATAAGGATATGCGGAAGACCCGCCGTACCGAACATAAGCGCAATACCGAGCGAGATCGCCGAAATAGGATCGCTTACCAGTCCGCCCGGAGCCATGATTGTCGAATCTTTCATTTCAACCGCGGTCGCAAACAACGTTTCGAAATTGAAATTGTAGTGGGCCATAACGGCAATCGCCATAAACGTCGCACCTGAAAGAAGCAAGAACGCCTTGATGATCTGAACCCATGTCGTTGCGAGCATTCCCCCGAACGTTACGTACAGGATCATCAATACACCGACGAGAATAACTGCTACTTCATAATCAAGACCGAAAAGAAGCTGGATCAATTTACCCGCACCGACCATTTGAGCGATCAGATACAAAATAACCGTTGCGATCGAACCGAAAGCCGCCAATGTACGGATAGGCGTTTGCTGCAAACGGTACGATGCAACGTCCGCAAACGTATATTTACCGAGGTTACGAAGCTGTTCAGCGATCATAAACAAAATGATCGGCCAACCGACAAGGAACCCGATAGAATAGATCAGACCGTCATACCCTTTGGCATAAACGAGTGCCGAAATCCCCAAAAACGATGCGGCAGACATATAGTCACCCGCAATCGCCATACCGTTTTGAAAACCGGTGATACCGCCGCCGGCGGTATAGAAATCTTTTGCCGTTTTCGTCCGTTTAGCCGCCCAGTAAGTGATCCCGAGGGTTGCACCGACAAAGATCAGGAACATAATAATCGCCGACATGTTCAGCGCTTGTTTTTCCACTTCTCCGCTCAGGGCTTCGCCGGCAAAGGCAACCCCGGCGGCAAGGAGAGTCAATAATAGCGTTTTCATCATTCTCCCTTCGCTTTGGCTTTGATTTTTGCAGTCAAGTCATCGAACTCCGTGTTGGCGCGTCTGACATATATACCCGTCAAAACAAACGCACTGATAATGACGCCGACCCCGATGGGGATCCCGATCGTCGTTACCGAGTTTGCAAAAAGCGGAGTCCCCAAAAATTCAGGATCGAACGCGATAACCAATACAAACCCGAAATAGATGACCAGCATCACAATCGTCAGAATCCACGCGAAGCGGCTTCGCTCGCTTATCAAGCGAATATAATCAGGATCATTTTTGATCACATTAACAAGTTCTTGTTTCATAATTCAACCTCCTTTAAAAGTTGTAGTTGGCGATAACGCGGTACTCATCCCAGCTTGTATCGCCTGCATTAGCTTCTTTGAAATCGCGCGGGAAGTTTCCGCGAAGACGCAACTGCAGGTTTTTGACCGCTTGCGGATTGTAAATAATGTCAAATCCGGATTCCGTAGACTTGTCAGAAGCCGTTGCATCCGAATAGCCGTTCAGCGGATCCATATCGAACTCGACATAGTAAACTCCCGTATTCAGGTTGATTCCCGCGTCTTTCCAGTCGTACGAAGCGGCGACTTTCCATGCATCGGTTCCCGCCATGAACTGGTGACGCGTTACCATACCCTGAGTATATGCCGGCATTCCGCCCCACGGAGAGATTGTTCCACCATTTGCGGCATACGTAGTATCTTGTTTACTGTTATGCGAAACGGCACCGGAAATGTCGAAATTCGCGAATTTAACACCCAATTTTGCACCGACGAAATCGCTTTCAACTTTTCCGGCATAATCGTTTCCGACATTGTCTTCACGAATATACTGAACTGCCGCGTACGGTGCGATACCGCTCGCATACGACCAACCGTAGTTTGCTTCGGCGTAAACAGCGTTAAGGATATCGTGCGCATAGTAATCCCACAACTGGAGTTTAAGCCCTTTGATACCGCTGTACGTTACTGCCGCAACGCTAACGCCGTCGCTTTCGCGTCCGATTGCCCATTCGCCCATGTCGACGAATTCACCCTGATATTTAGCCGTATTGCCGGCAACCAACGTGTATCCCGAAGTCACTCCGAGAACTCCGCCGTTGTAAGCGTTGGCAAACGTGCCGGGAGCAAATTTAGTCACATGCGCAGCAATCAGCGTCGTGTCCTGAATATCGGTATTGCTCAGGACATACGCCTCAAACAGGCTCGGAAGGCTCCGTGCGTCATCGCTGCCGGCGAGAGGCGTATCGAGTTTCTGGCGTCCGCCTTTGAACGTCGTATTGCCGTTTTTGTACTGCAGATACGCTTCACCTAGGATCGAATAGCTATCGCCACCCGCTTTAAACAGCGTTGGGTCGAACGTATCGTTTTCAATTCCGCGGAATACGCGGTTTGCGGTGTAAAATGCCGCTCCCGCGCTGATTCCTTCGAAACTTCCCGTCTCGTATTTCAGATGTCCGCCGAGTGACAAACCGTTACGGTGTGTCGAAACTGCGCCCGTGTAATCACGGTCGATGTAGAAAGCACGCAGCTGCCCGCTGACTTTCCCTTCTTTAAACATACCCGCCAAATCATCGGCAGCCATAGCATTGACGACCAGCGCCGACGCCAAAAGCGACAGAGATACTTTACCTCTCATTCTCACTCCTTCTATTTTTTCACACTGTCATTATGAAAACAAAACGTAGCGTGAACGTAGCAAAAGCAAAATTAGAAATAATAACGGTGCAAAATGGAATTAAAAAAGATAATGTGAGTAAAAATGTAACGACTATGTGCGGGGAATATCGATCATGTAACCTAACGAGCGGATGTTTTGGATGAAATCTTCTTTGAGCGACTTTTTCAAACGGCTCACTTCGGCCCGAATCGTTGCGTTGTCCACGTACTCTTCATCCCATATGTACGCTCGGAACTGGTCAAAATCGACGACGCGGCCGCGATTTCGAGCCAAAAGGTCGACAATCTGCAGCTGCCGTTTCGTCAACGATTGTGTTACGTTTTCACACATCAACGTCGATGTCGCCGCATCGTAGCTGTAGCTTTTGGAGAGACGTAAATGACTTTGGGGAATCGCATAGCTTTGCATCACTTTATCGATGCGGAGCGAAAGCTCTTTTAGATGAAACGGTTTTTTCAGATAATCGTAGCATCCCAGATCATACGCTCGGCTGATCCCCTCGATATCGACGAGCGCACTGATGTAGATGGCGGGGGTACGGATTTTGAGCATATGCAGCTGTTCAAGCAGCTCCAGCCCGTCTATACCGGGGACATTGATATCCAGTACCAGCAGATCAAACGCCTCCGTTCTTAGCCTTTCTAATGCTTCCGAGCCGTCATCATTCAGGGTCACGCGGTGTCCCAAAGAAGTTAAATACTCGCTGATCGCTTCGCTGAGCATCGCTTCGTCTTCAAGCAGGAGAATTTTCAAACAAAACCTCTTTCTCAAAACGGTATTCAAAGCGGGTCATATCATTATCAAAACTGATCTTGATCTCCACTCCGTCTTCCTCGCAGATTGATTTCACCAGACTGAGCCCCAGTCCGAACCCGTCACTTTTTTTGCGTTCGCGATAGTATGCTTCGAAAATCTTTTGAGCATCATGAATCTTTTGCGACCGACTCTCGACCCAAAACCGGCACGCACCCGTATCGCACGTCACCCCGACGTGGATCGGCTCGCCGCTTTTGCTGTAACGGATCGCGTTGGTGATATTATTGTCGATCACCCGTTGCAATTTCGTTTCGTTAAACTGAACCCATGACGCAAGTTCGGGTCGTCTGTAATCAAACGAATGATTCGAGAAATGAGCCACCTCATCGAAAAACTCCAACCGTTTTTCGACGTATTCGCCCAGATCGATCGGTTTTTTCGGGTACTCGATCTGATCTTTTTTCACCAGATAGCTTAAATCGTCGTAAATGCTGAAAATGTTTTTCACCGCCGCTTCGATTTTCGCCAGATAGCGGTTGCGCCCCTCATTCATGCTGAAAAGTTCGATATTGGCCATAATGACCGAAAGAGGCGTATGCGTTTCGTGAACCGCATAGCGGATAAACTGTTTATGCGATTCGAGGAGTTCGCGCGAAAACCTCTGCTCGGTTTCCAAGGCTTCGTTTTTGAGCTGCAATGCGGCGGTTTTCTTCTTCACCCGTTCTTCCAGGCCGGCATTGAGCATCCGGAGAGACTCTTTTTGTTCCTGTATCGTCGATGCCATCTCGTTGGCGTATCCCGCCATCCGTTTGAACTCATTGAAATAAAGTTCATCGGACGAAATCGGTTTCACCGTCTTATGGGCCGCTTCAAAAAAGCTCATAAACCGTTCCATGTCGCGGGCAATCATGCTGTTGACGATTTTGGAAATCCCGAAAATGAAGCTGAAAAGGATCAACGCCAACGTCGAGATCTCGACGATGATTTTGATCAGCCTTCCTTTCAGCGCATGCGGATCGCCGCGCACCCCGAACAGCGTCGTGTCGGAAGCCAAGGCAAACTGGCGGTATTCGTCATAGATAAGCAAGGAAGCGAAAATGACGGTAAAAAGGAGAATAAAAACAATAGTGTAGAAATGGAGCTCACGAAGTGACAAATGAGCCAATCGACGCTGCAACCAGGATTCCACGTATTCGTTCTCCAAATAAATTTGGGTCATTATAACCGATTCCGCTTCGTTGGTTAAGATTCTTCGACTATAATTGCAAAAAATTCCCTCGAAGGATCAGGATAATGTTCGGACGCAAAGAACTCAAAAATTACAACGCTACACCGGAAGAACTTGCAAGCTATGCATGGGCAAAAATGACGACCGGCAAAGGCGTCATCTGGCTCAAACTCTACAACGACGAAACTCCGAATACCGTGGCCAACTTCGCCGCACTCGTAAACGACGGGTTTTACAACGGCCTTAATTTTCACCGTGTCATTCCGGGATTCATGGCGCAGGGCGGATGCCCGCACGGTACCGGTACCGGCGGCCCGGGCTGGGCGATTCCGTGTGAAACGGCGCTCAATAAACACCGTCACGTCAAAGGTGCCCTCTCTATGGCGCACGCCGGCCCCAACACCGGAGGAAGCCAGTTCTTCATCTGCTTCGTAAGCTGCCCTCACCTTGACGGTGTTCACACCGTATTCGGCGGAATCGAAGCCGATGACGCGGCGTCAATGGCGGTGCTCGACAGCATTCAAATGCGCGACACCATCGAAAGCGTCGAAATCTTGGCTTCTCGCGACTAATCTATGTTAGTTCATATCTGCTGCAGCGTTGATTCGCACTTCTTTATCGAGAAGCTGCAGCAGGAATTCCCCGATGAAAAACTCGTCGGGTTCTTCTATGATCCCAATATCCATCCCTACAGCGAATACCGTCTGCGCCTCCTCGATGTCGAGCGCAGCTGCAAACGACTGGGGATTGAGCTTATCGAAGGGCCTTACGATTATGAAAACTGGCTGGACGCCGTCCGCGGTCTGGAATATGAGCCTGAAAAAGGAGCGCGCTGCGAAATGTGCTTCGACCGCCGCTTCGAAGTGAGCGCACACAAAGCCCTCGAACTGGGTGAATCGACGATGACCACCACCCTCCTTGTAAGTCCCAAAAAATCCCAGGAGCAGCTGATCCGAAGCGGCGAAGCATTTGAAGCATCTCACGGCGTCCGATTCGTCGCGTTTGATTACCGCAAAAACAACGGCACCGCCGATCAGGGCAGAGTCAGCAAAGAACAGCAGCTTTATCGTCAGGACTACTGCGGCTGTCTCTTCGGCCTTACTATGCAGCGCGATCAGCAGCACCGGCTGATGGATGAAATGTTCTCTCCCATCTCCCGCCAAATTCTTCCCGCATCGATCGAAGAGCGTTTGGCAATGTATGAGTATCGGATGCAGCTCGAAGATCAAGCCATCCCCTACCGCATCCTCAAGGAGCGGTTTTTAAACTACCGCCTCATTCGTTCATCGCTCAAAGCAGGCGATAGCGTTGTCCCCTCCTATCCCCTCTTTTATTCGACAATCAGCCGTTCTTCAACAGAGGGGAAAATCGATTTTGAGATTAACGGACAGTTTTTTCTCAACCGCGAAGAAGTGCGCTTTATTACGCTGGATACATTCAATTCTCTCACCTCGTCCGCATACAAGAATACGAACGAATTAATATTTAGCGCACCGTCCGTTGAAACCGAAATCGCTCTTCGTACCTCCCTTACGCAAAACCCCTATAGCACCTCGGCAATTATCGTCGTCGATCAGATTCCGACCGCTAAAATCCATCTCTTGCTAGAGACGAAAACGTATGACGACACCAAAGAACGGCTCATAATCAATAATTAACCATTTTTGCGATAAACTAGGACGATTTTTTTACCCAAGGTGTTAAACAGAATGATAGATGTCGTCCAAATCCAAAAAATTTTACCTCACCGTTTTCCATTTCTTCTTGTCGACCGTGTAACCGACCTCACTCCGAATGAATCACTTATCGGTTTCAAAAACGTTACCATCGGCGAACAAATTTTCGAAGGACACTTTCCGGGACACCCGATCTATCCGGGCGTTATGATCCTGGAAGGGATGGCACAGGCCGGCGGCATTTTGGCGTTCCAGAGCATGGACATGACCGAAGAGGAAGCCGCCCACAAAGTGGTTTATTTCATGAGTATCGACGGCGCAAAATTCCGTGCTCCCGTCCGTCCGGGTGACCGCCTTGAGTACCGAATGAGCGTTGTCAAGCACAAAGGTTCAATCTGGGTACTGGAAGGAAAAGCGTATGTCGACGATACCCTCGTTTCCGAAGCCGAACTCAAAGCCATGATCGTAGACAAGTAGGCCTTATGAGCTTGATTTCTCCACACGCCATTATCGAAGACGGGGCGCAGATCGGACCGGATGTCGAGATCGGAGCTTTTTGCTTCGTCTCGGGCAAAGCCAAGATCGGTAAAGGGACCAAGATCGCACAAGGCGCGTGCATCTATGGCAATACGACGATCGGCGAATACAACGATATTTTTTCCCATGCGGTTCTGGGGTCCATCCCCCAAGACCTGAAATACGCCGGCGAAGAGGTCGAACTGATCATCGGCGATTACAACAAAATCCGCGAATTCACCCTCTTTAATCCCGGCACTGCCGGAGGCGGAGGCAAAACCGTCGTCGGAAACCATAATCTGTTTATGGGATACGTTCATCTGGGGCACGACGTTATCATCGGCGATCACTGCATCCTCGCGAATGCCGCAACGTTGGCGGGGCATGTCGAGATGGGAAATTACGCCGTTATCGGCGGTATGACTCCGGTGCATCAGTTCGTCAAAATCGGCGATTTCGCAATGATCGCGGGAGCGTCGGCATTGTCTCAGGACGTGCCTCCGTATTGTTTGGCGGAGGGGAACCGTGCGGTTTTGCGCGGCCTCAACCTCAACGGCCTACGCCGCCACATCGAACGTGAGCACATCGATGCGCTCCGCAGCGCATACCGTGAGCTGTTCGAATCGGGCAAACCACTGCAGGAAGTTGCTTCGGCTTTGCTGGAAACGGCCGAAAGCGATTATGTCAAAACGATGTGCACCTTTATCATCAACACCAAGCGCGGTATCCCGTTTGAAAGGAAAGATTCATGATTCATCGCCATTGCAGCTTCTGTGAAGCACCTGAAAGCGATCATAATCCGCTGATTGCCGGAAACAACGTCTACATTTGCAAAAATTGCGTTTTTTCGGCTTACAAAATCATGTTCGGCGATCACGACGAACAAGGCAACGAGAAAGTTGAGTACATCAATACCGAATTATTGACCCCCAAAGAGCTGAACGCTTTTTTGGGTCAGTACATCATCGGTCAGGAACGCGCCCGCAAGCTTCTCTCCGTCGCCGTGTACAACCATTACAAACGCATCTTCAAACATACTTCGATCGAGGACGAAACAGAGATCGCCAAATCCAACGTCCTGCTGATCGGACCGACCGGAAGCGGCAAAACGCTGATGGCACAGACCATTGCTCGGGTGCTCAACGTCCCCATTGCGATTGCCGATGCCACCAGCCTCACCGAAGCGGGATACGTCGGCGAAGATGTCGAAAACATCCTTACCAAATTGCTGCAAGCCGCCGACGGTGACGTCGAGCGGGCACAGCAGGGGATCGTTTTCATCGACGAGATCGACAAAATCTCCCGCATGAGCGAAAACCGCTCGATCACCCGCGATGTCTCAGGAGAAGGAGTACAGCAGGCGCTTCTGAAAATCATCGAAGGCGCCGTCGTCAATATTCCTCCCAAAGGGGGACGCAAACATCCGAATCAGGACTTCATCCAGATCGATACCTCCGGTATCCTTTTCATCTGCGGCGGTGCATTTGACGGTCTGGGCCAGATACTGGAACGTAAAAAAGGGAATAATGTCATGGGATTCGGGCATGAAAAGCGCTCGACTGCCGACATCGATGACAGCTTCGAGAACGTCGAGCCTGACGATCTGGTAAGCTACGGGCTGATTCCCGAGCTTATCGGGCGACTTCCCATTATCGCGTCGTTGAATAAAATCAGCGAAGACGAAATGGTCCGTATTCTGACCGAGCCGAAGAATTCGCTGGTCAAACAATACACGAAATTGTTTGCCATCGATAACGTCGAACTCAGCTTCGACAAAGAAGCACTGAGTGCCATTGCGGCCAAAGCGCTCGCCCGTAAAACGGGAGCACGGGGCCTTCGCGCCATCATGGAAGAGATCATGGGTGATACGATGTATGAACTTCCCGAATACAGCGGATACGAAGTGCTCATTACCAAAGAAGTCGTTGAAACACGGACTCAACCTGTTTACATCAAAAAATCGAACCAAAAAAGCGCATAGGACAGAGAATGCTATTTAACAAACTTATCGGAATGTTTTCGAATGACCTCTCCATCGACTTGGGGACGGCGAATACCCTTGTAATTTCCAAAGGAAGAGGTATCATCATCAATGAGCCCTCAGTCGTTGCGGTAAAAACCGAAAAATACGGTCAGCAAAAAGTATTGGCCGTCGGCCGCGAAGCCAAAGAGATGGTCGGGAAAACTCCCGGCAACATCAAAGCAATCCGTCCGATGAAAGACGGCGTCATCGCCGATTTTGATATGACCGAAAAAATGATCCGTAAATTTATCGAAAAAGCGCATGGCCGCAGCAGTCTCATCAGCCCTCGCATCATCATTTGTGTCCCGTACGGCCTCACACAGGTTGAACGTAAAGCGGTACGTGAATCGGCGATGAGCGCCGGCGCGCGCGAAGTGTACCTGATTGATGAGCCGATGGCGGCCGCTATCGGTGCGGGCATCGATATCCGCGAGCCGAAGGGGAACATTGTCGTCGATATCGGAG
>NZ_JQGL01000061.1 GCF_000747095.1 Sulfuricurvum sp. MLSB | reverse complement strand
GTATGTCCTCAATACCTATGCTACGCACGCCCATCCGGAACATTTTCATGAAGAGATCGTCGGCGGCATTATCGGTGCGGTCGATCTGTACCTGATCGGCGTCGTCATGATCATCTTCTCGTTCGGTTTGTACGAGCTGTTCATCTCCGACATCGATCCTGCCAAAGACGAAAACGGCAAAGAAAACCAGCTCCTTGCCGTCCATTCGCTCGACCAACTCAAGGATAAAATCTCCAAAGTCATCGTCATGGTTTTGGTCGTCGGTTTTTTCCAGAAAGTCGGGCACACCGTATTTACAGGAGCGCTGGAGCTGTTGTACCTCGCCCTCTCGATTACCGCCGTCGCCGTAGGGCTTTATTTCCTCAGCAAAGTGGGTCACCACGACCATTGATAATTCATGAATAATCCGTCTTTGCGGCATCCTTGAAAGCCGTATGCGGAGGCAGAAGTGCCGGGAGCATACGAGCGCTTTGCCGCAAAGATGCACTTCTTTTGCTTCTTTTCTTGGTGGCAAGAAAAGAAGAAACAGAAACAATGAAAAGGATTCTAATATGAGCAAAATTTTCGTCGACGCCTGCTTCGGCAAGGAAACCCCCTACACTCCCGTATGGATGATGCGCCAAGCTGGAAGATACCTTCCTGAATACATGGAAGTGCGCAAACGCGCCGGAAACTTCCTCAACCTCTGCCACGCCCCCGATATGGCGGCCGAAGTGACCATCCAGCCCGTAGACCTCGTCGGCGTCGATGCCGCGATTTTGTTCAGCGATATTCTCGTCGTTCCCAACGAGATGGGGATGAAACTCGACTTCATCAAAGGCGAAGGCCCGGTTTTCGAAAAACCGATCGCGTCCGAAGAAGATTTGAATGAACTGATCGGCGGGGACGAAGCGGCATCCAAGCTGACCTATGTCTATGAAACGATCAAAATTCTGCGTGCACAGCTCGATGCACGAGACGATGAGAAAGCGTTAATCGGGTTTACCGGCGCACCGTGGACGCTGGCAACCTACATGATCGAGGGGCAAGGGACAAAGACCTACAACATCTGCAAAAAGATGATGTATTCCAATCCGGAACTTTTGCATAAGATTCTCCGCAAAGTGACCGAAGTGGTCAAACGCTATATGGAAAAACAGATCCAATCGGGCATCGACGTCGTTCAAATCTTCGACAGCTGGGCTGCGGCTATCGAACCGAGCCGGTACGACGAGTTCTCGTGGAGCTACATGGTCGAAATTGCCGAGTACCTCAAAGGCAAATATCCCCATATTCCGATTATCATGTTCCCCAAAGGAATCCCGGCATTTTTGGATCAGGTCTACGGCAACTTCGACGTCTTCGGCGTCGACTGGAGTACCCCGATGGCGCTGGCCAAAGAAAAACTCGGAGACCGCTACGTTCTTCAGGGGAACATGGAGCCTTGCCGCCTTTACTCCAAAGAACAGACGACGGCGTGCGTCGAAGCGATCCAGGAGATCATGGGCGGTAAACGCCATATTTTCAACCTCGGACACGGAATTCTCCCCGACGTCCCGGTCGAAAACGCGAAACACTTCGTTGCCGAGTGTCAACGGGTGAGTAAAAAAAGCTAAGACCGATGAGCGTTATATTCGGTCCTGTCTGTTCCCGCCGTTTCGGCGCGTCGCTCGGGATCGATCTCTCCGCGTCACTCAAGCAGTGTAATTTCGACTGTCTTTATTGCGAGCTTACTCCCGCCAAAGCCATCCGCCATCAGCACGACGTCACCCCGGTCGATACCATCGTTGCCGATTTGCGCTCCGCTCTGAGGGAGCACCCTTCCCTAGACGTCATAACGATCACCGCGAACGGTGAACCGACGATGTACCCGCATCTCGACGAACTCATAGACCGCATCGACGGCATCAAAGGGGAAATTCAAACGCTGATCCTCTCCAACAGCGCCAACCTGAGCGATGAGAATGTTTTTAATACACTTCTCAAACTCGATCAGGTCAAACTCTCTCTCGACGCGGCGCGGCCGGCCACTTTTAAAAAAATCGATCGCCCAGCCGAGGGGATCGATATCGGCCGGATCATCGATGCAATCGAACGTTTTTCACACCGCTTCAGCGGGAAACTCTTCATCGAAATCCTTTTTGTCAAAGGGGTCAACGACGCTTCTGAAGAGATCGAAGCCTTGAACAACGCGTTGCGGAACGTGCGGTGCGACCGGATCGATATCGGTACAATCGACCGTCCTCCGGCCTATCCGGTCGAAGGGCTCAGCTTCGGCGAGCTTCATGCCATCGCGCACCGTTTCGATCCCGCGTTACCGATCCATATCGTCTCCCGTACCCATGCTTCGGCTCAGCCCGGTTCGTACAGCGATGAGGAGATTCTTACCACGCTTGACAAGCGTCCTCTGACGCAAGACGACATGAACGCGTTGTTTGACGATGCCTCTCAGACACGTTTTCAAAAACTCTGCAACGAGGGTCGGATTGGAAAAATTGAGAGATCCAATGTCATTTTCTATCTTCCTGCCAAGAATATTGAGAGAAAACGCTCTAAATAAGTCGTTCTTTATTGACAATTCAACCTTCATAACGTATAATTACGCCTCTTAAATATTCCGAATTAGCTCAGCGGTAGAGTAGGTGACTGTTAATCACTTGGTCACTGGTTCGAATCCAGTATTCGGAGCCATTTTAAGAACTCCTTTTTTATACATTCCGAATTAGCTCAGCGGTAGAGTAGGTGACTGTTAATCACTTGGTCGCTGGTTCGAATCCAGCATTCGGAGCCACCTTTTATCAACTTCCATCTTTTTTTACTAACTTATGACTCTTGATTTGACCGTTTCAAACCATTATTCCCGTCGTTCAGCACACGATCTCTCGTTTTTAAATTGATATCTAATCCGTCATTGCGTATAATCTCTCTTTATTTAGTCTATCTACGGGAGTGCTATGAAAGGGATTATCTTAGCCGGCGGCAGCGGTACGCGACTTTATCCGATCACCAAAGGGGTCAGCAAACAGCTGGTGCCGATCTACGACAAACCGATGATCTATTACCCCCTTTCCGTGCTGATGCTCGCCGGTATCCGTGAAGTATTGATCATTTCAACCCCTCACGATCTGCCCCGTTTCGAAGAGTTACTCGGAGACGGCAGCGATATCGGGATGCGGTTTGAGTATTGCGTACAGCCTTCTCCCGACGGTCTGGCGCAGGCGTTTATCTTGGGTGCCGATTTCATCGGGGACGACGATGTGTGTCTCGTACTCGGCGATAATATTTTTCACGGCCACGGCCTGACGAAAATGCTCGCGCAATCGGTGCGCAACGTGACCGAAGAGGACAAAGCGACCGTGTTCGGCTATTGGGTCAAAGACCCCGAACGCTACGGCGTCGCGGAATTCGATCAGGAGGGGAACGTCCTCTCCATCGAAGAAAAACCCTCCGATCCCAAAAGTTCGTATGCCGTCGTGGGGCTCTATTTTTATCCCAACAGCGTCGTCGAAATCGCCCGAAACGTGAAACCTTCCGATCGGGGAGAACTCGAAATCACAACCGTCAACCAAGCGTATCTGGCCAAAAATGCCCTCAAAGTAGAGCTGATGGGACGCGGATACGCATGGCTCGACACCGGAACCCATGAAAGCCTGCTCGAAGCGAGTATGTTCATCCAGACGATCGAAAACCGTCAGGGGCTCAAAGTCGCCTGTATCGAAGAGATCGCTTACGAAATGGGATACATCACGAAAGAGAAGCTTTTGGAACTCGCTCAGCCTCTGAGCAAAAACCAATACGGCCAATACCTGATCCGAAGAGCCAACGAAGGGAAAGTCGGAGAATGACGTTTACGCGAACTGCCATACCCGATGTCGTTATCATCGATCCCAAAGTACACGGCGATCCACGAGGCTATTTCGTGGAGACGTTCCGTGCCGACAAACTCTCGGAATTCCTTGGCTTTGATGTCTCTTTTTGCCAGGACAACGAATCTGCAAGCAATTACGGCGTACTGCGCGGCCTGCACTATCAGCTTCCTCCCCATGCCCAAAGCAAATTGGTTCGCGTGATCGAGGGGGAAGTGCTCGATATCGCCGTCGATATCCGTCAAGGTTCTCCTACCTTCGGGCACCACGTTGCCGTTCGCCTCTCAGGCGAGAACAAACGTCAGATCTTTATCCCGCGCGGGTTTGCCCACGGATTTGTGGTCTTGAGCGAAACGTGTACCTTCGCCTATAAAGTCGACAACTACTACAGCCCCGAATGCGACCGGGGAATCGCGTTCAATGACCCTGCACTGGATATCGACTGGGTCGTTGAAAAAACCGGGCTTCAACTCTCCGCCAAAGATACGCGGCAGCCGTTGCTGAGCGATGCCGATCTGTTCGAATACGGAGTCGATCTCTATGCCTAAGATTCTGGTAACGGGAGCCAACGGACAGCTCGGGAGCGAACTGCGTGCGTTGAGCTTCTTTTATCCTCAGTATGAGTTTACGTTTACGGACCGCGGCACGCTCGATTTGAGCAATCTGTGCAAGATGGAAGATTATTTTACGGACAAAACGTTCGATGCCATCATCAACTGTGCCGCTTATACCGCCGTTGACAAAGCAGAAACCGAATATGAACTGGCCGACACGATCAACCGCCGTTTCGTCTCCATGCTTGCCAAGATCGCCAAGATCAATAATACCGCCCTCGTTCATGTCTCCACAGACTACGTGTTTGACGGAAAAAATTATCGCCCGTATATCGAGACGGATCCGACCGATCCTCAGGGAGCCTACGGACGGACCAAACGCGACGGCGAAAACGCCGTTCTCGCCGTGGCTCCGGCCAATACGGTGATTCTGCGCACCTCATGGGTTTATTCCGCTTTCGGCAGCAATTTTGTCAAAACGATGCTTCGGTTGGGCCGCGAACGCGACTCGCTGGGAGTGATATACGATCAGATAGGGACTCCGACCTATGCACGCGATCTGGCCGCGGCGATTTTGGAAATTCTGCCGCAGATCAACAACGCCGCACCCGAAATTTATCACTACAGCAACGAAGGCGCTGCCAGCTGGTATGATTTTGCCAAAACGATCTTCGAACTTTCCGGCGTTGAGTGTGCCATCAACCCTCTGACGACCGATCAGTATCCGACTCCGGCGATGCGTCCCCATTACAGCTTGCTGAACAAAACAAAAATCAAAAACGATTTCAATCTCGTCATTCCGTATTGGAAAGACAGCCTTAAACAATGCCTTGAACACCTAGGAGAATCCCAATGAAAACCATTTTAGTCACCGGATGCGCCGGCTTTATCGGCAGTAATTTCGTCCCCTACTTCCTTGAAAAATATCCCGACATGCGTCTGATCAATCTTGATCTGCTGACCTATGCCGGAAATCCGGACAATCTCTCGGAAGTCGGCAATAACGACCGTCATGTCTTCGTTCAGGGGGACATCTGCGACCGCAGCCTCGTCGAATCACTTTTTAAACAATACGATATTCGCGGCGTCATCCATTTTGCGGCTGAAAGCCATGTCGACAATTCGATCAAAAACCCGGGCGTATTCGTCCAAACCAATGTCAACGGGACCTTCACCCTTATCGACGTTGCGTATAAAGCATGGATGGAAAAGCCGTTTGTGTATAAAGCCGGCTATGAGGGCTGCCGATTTCATCACATCAGTACCGACGAAGTCTACGGAACTCTCGGAGAGAGCGGTCTGTTCACCGAAGAGACCTCGTACGCTCCCAACAGCCCCTACAGCGCGTCAAAAGCGGGAAGCGACATGATCGTGCGCAGCTATCACCATACCTACGGGATGGACACGGTCATCACCAACTGCTCGAACAACTACGGCCCAAAGCAGCACGACGAGAAACTGATCCCGACCATCATCCGCAAAGCGATTGCAGGTGAGAACATCCCCATCTACGGCGACGGCAAAAACATCCGTGACTGGCTCTACGTTCTCGATCACTGCAAAGGGATCGATCTGGTCTACCACACCGGCAGAAGCGGCGAAGTCTATAACATCGGCGGACGCAACGAGCGCAACAACAACCAGATCGTTGAACGCATCTGCACCCTGCTGGATGCGATGAAGCCCCGTCCTGACGGCAAAAGCTACCGCGATCAAATCACGTACGTCGAAGACCGTGCCGGGCACGACCGCCGCTACGCCATCGATGCGACCAAAATCGAAACCGAACTGGGCTGGAAAGCCGACGAAAACTTCGATACCGGGATCGTTAAAACGGTCGAATGGTATTTGAAAAAATACAGCCCTAGCGTGAACTGATCATGACCCCGCCAAAGGACGTTAAACGAGCATTGATCCTCCGCTGCGGGGCACTGGGGGATTTGGTCTATTCGACATCCGTCATCGATGCACTCAGAGCCCAGTACGGAGACGACGTCATCATCGACTTCATCTGTACTCCGGGTACCGCCAAGCTCTTTGAATACGACCCGCGCGTTCGTCATGTCTTTCATCTCAAACACAAAAAACTGCCCATTTGGCTTAGTCCGCAAAAACGTGCCATTATCCGTGCGTCCAGAGAAAATCCCTACGATCTTTTTATCAATTTTGAAATGGGAAAACAGTTCCGTTCGCTCTCGGAAGCCATTGCGGCGAAACATAAAACAGGGTGGTTTTTCAGCCAGCCCGTTTTTTCGGAGAACTCGCATATGGTCGATATCTGCAAATCGTTTTATGCCTCCGTCGTAACGCCCGATATCCTTCAAAACGCGATGCCCAGAATCGTCGGAAGAGATTTTGCGGAAGTACGGGACAGGTTAACGCTTCCCGATCGCTATATCGTCCTCAGCCCCAGCAATTCGCACAACAAAAAAAGCCGGCTGAACTATCGAGCGTGGCCCCAATCTCATTGGAAAACACTTATTTCCATGCTCCCCTCAGACCTTCCTTTGATTGTCGTGGGCGGCAAAGGAGAAGAAGCGTTTTTCGACGCCATCAAGCCCTACCCCGCCAATGTCATCGATTTAGTGGGACGTACGTCAATCTCCGAGATGATCGCCATCATCGGCCACGCGAAAGCTCTCGTCGTTACCGATACCGGCACGGCGCACATCGCATCGGCGATGAATACGCCCGTTTTCTGCCTGATCGGACCGACTCCCGCGAACGTCACAGGACCGTATCAATCTGCCGAAAACGACGTCCATATTCTCTCCGCAGGGCTTCCCTGCTCGCCTTGCTACAAAACGAAAACGATGCGGCAATGCCGCGACAATATCTGCATGAGCCAGATTACGCCGGAAACGGTCATCAAAAATCTCGCGGAAGCGAATCTATTTAATTAGTAGCTTCCCTTACGCAGTAAAACAACCTGCACCGTCTTTATCAGAATAACAATATCATTCCATATGCTCCAGTTTCGAACGTACCACACATCAATTTCAACACGGCTTTGAAAGTCTATGTCGCTTCTCCCGCTCACTTGCCATAGCCCGGTAATACCGGGTTTGACGGAGAGAATCATGTCGGCTTTGTCTCCAATCTTGATTTTTTCATCACCCATATACGGGCGGGGCCCGATCAAACTCATTTCCCCTTTTAGAACATTGAAAATCTGCGGCAATTCATCCAGTGATGTTTTTCTCAAAAAAGATCCGATTTTAGTGATGCGCGGATCATTCTCATATTTATGATACGTTTCATAATTAGTGATCTCTTCGGGATGTTCTTGTAAATACGTAGCCAACAACGGTTCACCGTTTTCTTTCATGGAACGAAATTTATAACAATAAAATTCTTTAGATCCCTCACCTAGCCGAATTTGTTTGAAAAATACACTTCCGCCGTCTTCTCTCTTGATTAAGAATGAAATTATTCCTATACCGAGCAAGAGAATCGGGAGTAGCAGCATCGCCAATGCATAATCGATAATAGTTTTAATCGTTCTATTTATGCTATCAAGCAAATTATTCTCAACCAAAATGAGATTCGCCCTGGCATTAAAAAGATGGATGATGTGCGCGTCACTGAAATCAAAATTTTTAACGGCGGGAATAAAAATCACCTCTTGGTGATTTAACAAAGCGTCGTGAAGTATTTTTTCAATTTGATCTTTCGAATGTGATGATGAAACAAAAAGAGTTTTTGCATGATCGCGCTTCGAACGGACATATCCAAGATAAGGGTTGGTAAATACATGTTTAGAAAAAAACGGATCTCTCCCGATCAGCTTTGCTTCTTTTTGCCATAATTTCATTTGGAATAAAACTCTTTTTACCCCATTTTTTTGTAAAGGTATAATCATAGCCGCGTATACAAATATTGCGATGAGAATAAAGCGGGAATAATCTTCTGCCTGCTTCGTCATAGCCA
>NZ_JQGL01000060.1 GCF_000747095.1 Sulfuricurvum sp. MLSB | reverse complement strand
TAAAAACCGTTGAAAACCGGCGGCATTATGATGGTATGTCCGCGAGGATTCAGTTTGAAAAACGCCAATTTCTGATTATCGCTGACGATAGGGGTGACCTGCAATAGTTCCCTTAAGGTTTGTTCGATTGCCTGAGCGTTATCAGCATATCCGTTCCGGTTGATGACCAAGCCCGAAAATCCCGCGTCTTCCAGTGTTCTAACTTGCACATCGACCGGTTTACGCGATAAATCGCTCAACCATGCATCGGCTTCCCTCCCCCGTACAGCCCCGTATGACCAATGGATGTTTTTGCTGTGCAAATAACCGTATATCTGCTCATAACTGTTCATCTGATGCACACCCGCACTCTCCGGATAGTTCAAATACGGAAATTGTGCGATCTGAACCTTTTGCGCCCCCTCAAACGTACCCTCTATCTTCTCTACGAACCCTTTGTCCGACAAATACTCCGTCTTGAACTTTTCGGTAATCCTAAAGCTTTCAACATCCGGAGTCTGATCCCAAATACCGAAAGCCCCGATGGCCGACGCCAGCAGAAAAAAGAGTAGGTTCTCATAGATTCTCTTATGGACGCGGTTGCGAACGGCCCGATTGATAACGATCGCCAATGCCATAAAGGCCAATGCGGCGATAAAAACGCTGATCCGGTTATAGGCTCTGATCTGAGGGGTCACGAGATACGCAAAAACAACCCCAAATCCCCCCACCGTCGATAATAAAAGCGTCACCAGGTTGAGCTGTGAAAGTCTTCCGAGCGTCTTTGAAACATAGCTCTGGAAAAATACCCCAATCATTAAAATCAAAAAACCTAGCGACCCGATGAAGCCGAGCGTAGAATCGGCGCTCTCGTTGAATAAAAGAGATTTATGAGAATAACTTTCTTTGAATTCAGCCAATGTGCTGTTGCGATGAAAATCGGCAGGAAAGAGCAACGACGTAATCCTCAGCCCCAGCGTCTCCGCTTCGATCGCGTTTCTCTGGGCGACATTGAGGTTTTTGCCATAGGTATGTTCATAAAGCTTGTAAGGGAGCATGTTCATAGCAAACGGCACGACGGCAAACGCAAAAACCAATAATGCAGAATACACATGGTATCGGTTTTTATGGTACAGATAACTCGAGACCAACGCAAACGCAATCAGAAAGGCCAAAAAGAAGGTGTAATAAAAATTCCATGTCGACGAAAGGATTAAAACAGCGATAACCCCCAGATTTTTCTTGGAATAATCAAACGAATATCTGCCCTCATTCGCCCCTCTTTTAAAAAAAAGAGGCTTTTTGTTATGCAGCAGCAGCAGATAATAAATCCATAGGGGAATAAAAAAATACCCGGCATAAAACGTATGAGGAAGCCGCCAATAATGGAAAGGAAGAAACGTAAACAGATACGCGACGGCAACCGCCAGAAAAAGGTTAACTCTCAATTTTCTCAGAACCGCATACATCACGAACGCATTCAAGAAATAGGTCGAAAGAAAAAAAATGTTGAAGACCGTCATGCTGTCCGACGTAAACAGACTCAAGAACTTGATATACAGCCAAG
>NZ_JQGL01000059.1 GCF_000747095.1 Sulfuricurvum sp. MLSB | reverse complement strand
CCGTGAAACGATTTACCTCCGAACCGCTCACCGATATCCTCGCATGGATCGAAAACTCTCTGAAAGAATCGGATACGATTACCCTCGAAGTACTCAACCCCGATACGGCCCGCGGAAGCTACGCGGGAGAATCCGTCACGATCGGAGAGGATGAATACCTCTACCGCTCGTACAAAGCGTGGAGTGATCTGGGCGAAATCCTCTTTTGCCGTATGCTGACCCCCGCACCCGCATCCGAACACACCATACGGATCACGTACGAGAAACTCGACCTCAGCGATTCGTTTCACCGTTCTGAGGCCAAAGAGGAAAAATACGGCACCGCGTCGCGCTTCGCGGCCGTACACAAAAACGAAGAGCCGGCCTTTTTACACGCCTACCTACGCGCGCTTCGCAGCGTCCGAGTGGGCGAGCGGGTACGCATTCTCAATCTCGGGATCAATACGGGTGACGAATTCGACCTGATACGCCGAATACTCCCTCCGGATAGCTACCAAAATCTCGAACTCGTCGGGATTGATCATTCCGCCTCGGCCATTGCCCTCGCTCGGGAGCGGTTCGGCGAGGGGAACGCATCATTTTATGTCCATGACATCAACGATCTGGAGTCATTGCAGCTGGGACGGTTCGACCTCATCGTCACGATCGGAACGCTCCAAAGCAGCGGATTGGATTTCAAACCGCTCTTTATGAAACTGGTACAGAAATACCTGACAAGCGACGGAGCGATGATACTGGGATTTCCCAACTGTCGCTGGATGGGTGGAGAGATGATTTACGGCGCCAAAGCTCCGAACTATCCCTATTCGGAGATGTCGCTGCTGGTGAAGGATATCCACTACTGCAAAAAATACCTGCAGCAAAAGAAATTCAGGGTGACCGTCACGGGGAAAGATTACCTTTTCCTCACGGCAACCAAAATCGGGGTTTCCGGTTAAATATATGAACGACGAATATGATACAATATCCCAATGATACGTTATTTACTGCTTTTATCCTTCGTCATCGCCCTCAGTGTGAGCGGCGCTCAACTTCCGACCGACAAAATCAATGCATCGCTGCAGATGCTCGAATCGGACGAAACGCTTTCCGATTCCAAAACGCTCTCACTGCTGCTGGAACGCTATTCCCCTTCCGTTTCCCTGCTGCATAAACGCTATCGTGCCACGACTTCGGAACAAAAAAAGATCGAAGAGGCGTTTGCCGACGCCGGTATCCCTCCGTTTTTTGCCCTGATCCCGTACTGCGAGTCGAAGTTCGATCCCGATGCGCACGGGTACGGGACGGCGGGATTATGGCAGTTTACGAGACAAAGCGCCCGAAATTTCGGACTTACGGTCAAAAAAGGGAATGATGAACGGCTGGATCCTGAGCGTTCGACCGCGGCGGCAATCCGCTACGTCAAAAGCCTCAAACGCCAATTCGGCAGCTGGTATCTGGCTGACTTCGCGTACGGGATGGGTGAGGGGAAACTTCAACAGCTGATCCGGCGCAACGGAAGCAAAAAGCTCTCCGTACTGCTCAAAGACCCGCACTTTCCGGCCGGAACCAAAGCCCATTTTGCCAAAACGCTGCTGCTGCAGGCGAGAATCGCCGCAGCTAAAGAAGAAAAAGAGTAACGATTAAAATCGATAACCGATTTTGACCTGCGCACGGTAGTTGTCGAGGTCTTCTTTGTAGGTATTGGTAAGGTCGGCTTTCTGCGTCCATTGATAACGCACGTCCGCACCCGTGTAGATTTCGCGGCTGATGTTGTATTTCAGGCCCGTTCCCGCTTGGAGGGTGAAGACCGTATCGCTTTTATCCATTTCAGAAAAGATCACCCCGAATCCTGGACCGAATCCCCATTCTACACCGTTGTTCAACGTCACGAGATAATAAGGGTTAAATTCAAGGTTCGTCATTTGCAGACCGTCACTGTTAAAATGGTTCAACATGATCTGCTGTCGAAGATTGTCCCACGGAAGGGTAAATACGGGGCAATCGAGCGAAATCTCGATCCCTGCCGTCGCACCTGACGCACTGACGTTTTTCAGGTTCATATACCCTGCACTGAGTCCCACTTGAATGTTCGGACAGAAACCGGCATCCAAAATCGGGAGGGCTTTGAACTCTCCGGCTCCGGCGGTCGAGCCGATCAAAAGGGATGCCGCTACGGCGGCTTTGGCAAACATGGACAATCTCATTCTCACTCCTGTATAAACGATTAGAAGGTAAGAGTATAGCGCAGAATGGATAAATTGTGATAGATATGTGATAGGTTGAGGGACTCCCCGATGGGGAAAATCAGCCGATGTTGGTGTAAACGGCTTGAACGTCGTCGTCCTCTTCGAGGCGGTCGATCAGTTTTTCGATATCCACCATCTGCTCGTCGGTATATTCGACGGTTGTGTTGGGAATGCGTTCCAGAGCCGCTTTACTCGGCTCAATCCCAAGTTCTTCCAATGCGGCCGAAAGAGCGCCGAACGCCGTGTAATCACCGGTCACGCTCACTTCGCCCTCTTCCTCTTCAAGTGCTTCCAATCCCGCATCGATCAGGGCGAACTCAAGTTCTTCAAGATCCATTTCCGGTTTCGGGAAGCTGAAAACCGCTTTGCGGCTGAACATGAACTCGAGCGCGCCGTTGTTGAGCATCTCCCCTTTGGCCTTGGAGAAATAGCTGCGGACATTTCCGACGGTGCGGGTGTTGTTGTCGGTCGCACATTCGACGAAGATAAGAGCGCCGTGCGGCCCTTTGCCTTCGATGTTGACCTCAAGAATATTCGCCGCATCTTTGCCGAACGCCCGTTTGATCGCCGCTTCGATGTTGTCTTTGGGCATGTTCTGCGCTTTCGCCGTCAAAATCGCCGTACGAAGCTTGGGGTTCATTTCGGGATCGGCACCCCCTTCTTTGGCCGCCATCGTAATGATTTTGCCGAGTTTGGGGAATATTCTCGACATATTCCCCCAGCGCTTCATTTTTGCCGCTTTGCGATATTCAAACGCTCTTCCCATCCGCTATGCTCCTCTAAAATTACTGAAAAAAATTACGGAATTATAGCCGTTTTAGGCGATTATGACAAATGGCGCTTTGGCGAAGAATTGATCAGATAGACCGCGGCCATGCTGATGATTCCCCCGGCCAACAGCGCAACGGAAGGAACCTCATCCAAAAGAAAATAGCTTGAGACCAACGCACAAACGGGGACGAGGAACATATACGAACTGGCCAATCCCGATCCCATTTTCCCCGAAGCAATAAAATAGATCGTCGAGGCAACCGTCTGTCCCAGAACGGCGAGATAGATAAGTGCCGCCCAAAACCGTGCATCCTGCGCGAAAACCGATCCGATACCGTGAGGATACGCGATAAAAGCCATAAACACCGTGGCGACCAGTCCCAGCAAAAACGCGTAGTGGATCGGATCAAGATATCGATGCGACCGCTGCGCCGCAAGAGTCAATGCCGCCCAGACCAACGCACACACGATAAAAATCAGATTTCCGCCGTGGAAAAGAACGTCGCCGTTCCACACCTCGACCATAACCGCACCGCCGATCAAACCGATCACAAGTCCTGTAATATGGCGGCGTGTGGGCGTCATCCCCAATACGGCGATAGCGATCAAAACGGTCAGAACCGGGCTGAGCGTCGTGATAACAACCCCGCCCGCTCCGGCGGTACCTACCGCCACCCCCAAAAACGAGAGCACCATAAAGACGGCGTTCAGCACGCCGCTGAAACTTGCCCATCCCAATGCCCCTACACTCCATCGGATCGGTTTGCGATGCCACCATAAAATAGGCAAAAACGCGACGCTCATCAATGCAAACCGCCAAAACGTCGCAACTTCCCACGGTACGCTTTCGGTGAGGATTTTAAGCGCAGGCCACCCTCCGCCCCAGAGCATCATCGCCAGCATCATTAAAAAAGGCAAAGGGATATTCATCAAAATAAAGACGGGGGCGTAATCTGCCTAAAGCAGTTTACGCATCAATGTAGACAATATCGCTTTGGATATTGTTGAAGAGGAGAGAGCGGTTGTCGACACGGTATTGATACAAAAACGTATGCGGCTTCATGCTGCGCAAAACGGTCGTATTGTAATAGTAGGCGTTCGAACACCGTCCGATATACAAAAAGGAGAACAGCAGCTTGATCCGCGGATTTTCGAAAATCTCGTGCGGCTGCGTCAAAAAGGTCAAACCGAATTTTTTGAGGTTCACCAAATCGAAGGTATAAAAAATAAAGTCCTCGAATTTCGTATAGAACCCTTCCACATCGGCAATATCTTGCATGAAATAGTAATAGTTGTCGAGAAGTTCGCGTTTCTGCATCATTTTCGAGAGCTTGCTTTTGATGTCGCGTTTACTGGCAAAATAAGAAGGGCTTACCGCCATGTAAATGTTTTTACGATCCGAGATGGCCGCATCCAGAGCCGCATCGAACGCATCGCTCTCATCGAAACGCATGTAATGAAAATCGCTCCCGTGCTTGAAACGCTCCTCGATGTGATCGACATCGGGATCGGAAAAATCCAGATACAGCGTCGGCAGCCCGGCGGCGATGACAAATTCGCGGATTTTGTTCGCCAGATGGGTTTTGCCCGAACCCGGTTCGGCGAGAATCAGGGTATTTTCCTTCAACACGCGGTCGTGGAGTTCCAGATTGGCAATAGAGCTTTTAAATTTTCCGATTTTTCGTTTCATGGTCGTATCCGATGGATGAAATAGTGTTACGCAAAGTATAGCCAAATAAAGATAAATGGCCCGAATCGGGAAGACGCTGTGGCGTTTATTGCCACCGCTCTTGCGTTATCGTAACATCCCCCGCATCGGCGTGCAGACTCAGTTCACCGTCGCTGATCGTGGCCGAAAGACGCATCGAACGGCCGTGAAGTTTTTCGATCCCCTCGGCGTGCAGGTGGATCGCTTCAAGGTTTTTGAACCGCGTGAACGCCGCACCGTTCTGCCGCCACCACGCACTCGCGGCCTTGGCGTTGTAGGTATAGATGATGACTCGTTCAGATCGTCCGCACGCTTTGCGCAACCTCTTCTCGTCCACCTGCCCCAGATCGATCCACAGTTGTATGTCCCCGCCGTAATTCTTCTCCCACAAATCGGGCTCGTCCTCTCCCCCGATCCCCTTGGTAATGACGAGACGGTCGGTGGCATTGAGCGCAAAGGCGACGAGACGCATCATCAGCCGCTCGTCGGTCTCGGAAGGGTGCTGGGCGATCGTGATCTCGTGAGTCTCGTAATAGTTGCGGTCCATATCGCTGATGTTCAGCTGCGCTTTGCAAATCGTCGAACCGGCGGCCATAATTGCTCCTTGAATAAAACGGAACTATGACATAGAAGGACTTAGTAACAGGAAAAAAACAAGGGAGTTCCCGCCGAAGCGGGAAAGGGGGGAAAAGGAGATGATTACCCTTTGACTTTCGTTTCGGCTTTGATGTCATACAGTTTTCCGACAACATTAATCAATGTACACTTCTCTTAAATATGTGGCAAAACTTCTTTACCAAGCTGTTCCATAACTTCATTGGCTGGCCGCTTTGAAAGCTTTAAATAAAAGATGATATGATTCACCCCTATACGCTTGATAAGGTTCAGATATTCGATCAGATGATCTTTTCCTGAAGAAAAGCCCAAATGAATTGGAAATGCTTTTGCTTTATCATCTTCTTTTAAATCCAACATCAACCCCTGTGTATAGGGTTTAAAACCCAAGGGATCGGTTAGTTTTCTCCACTGCCCTACAGTCTCTTCTAATTTTTGCAACGGTCTTGGAAAATTTATCCACCCATCACTGTTTTTTGCAATCCATTCAATCGATTGTTGTGCATATCCTGTTGTCATTATCGGGATAGCATTCTCATAAGGTTTAGGCAACATATCACTGTTTGTCATAACCCCTAGAGAATTATGAATCACCGGAAAGTACTCCTCCTGTAAGGCTTTCATATAATGGACACTCTCCTGAAAGCGTTCCTGCCTGCTTGCATACGGTATATTGTACGCTGGGAATTCCAATGGTCTATCACCGCCAGCGACTCCGAGTATAACCCTTCCACCTGATAAAACATCTACGGATGCAGCAGCTTTAAGTGTATCGATAGGATGGTGTAACGGTAAAACTACGCTACCGGTTGCCAACGCTATTGCCGATGTCTTAGACGCGATGTAACTCATGTATACGAAAGGGTCAAAGACCTGTCCGACATCGCCAAAATTTGGGTCTCGTAATGGTATATCACGAAACCATAATGCTTTAAAACCAAGCTCTTCAGCCCTAATAGCGTACTCAATCTGCCACTCCATCGTTGGAATATCTTTGGCAAATGCCTCGATGGGCATAAAGAGCCCGCATGTCAATGTATCCTTGTTGTACAAAGAACGATAAGCCCTGTTAAATTGATTTTTCATATACTATTTTTCCATTCATCATTGTTTTTACTACTTGAATCTTATGCAGCTCTTTTGCATTTGTCTTAAACGGATTACGGTCCAATACAACCAAATCCGCTTTTTTCCCTATTTCTAAAGACCCGATTTCTTTTTCCCGATGCAGCTGAAAAGCGGCATTGATCGTGTAGGCACGTATCATTTGCTCTATGTTCAATCGCTCATTTGGATCGGGCAAGATGGAAGTATCAATGAATGAACTTACCTTCTGTCGGGTAATCCCCATCTGCATTCCATGCAATGGGCTACACTGATCGAGATCATTGTTACATGCAGGAAAATCACTGGAGGAGGATACGATAGCCCCATGTTTAAAAAAGGTGTTATATCTGGCAAGTTTGTTTTCCCATTTATCACCATAAAGCATATAGCGATAGTTGTAATAGCCATCACCCTGTGCATTAAATGGTTGTATGTTGGCAATTACCCCTAAATCTTTAAATCGTTTAAAATCGCTATCACGTACCATGTTAACATGGGCCAGAGTAAAACGGCTATGCGTATGTTTGGCATGATTTTTTGCATATTCGATTGCATCCAGTGCACTATGGACACTTTCATCGGCACTCGTATGAACCATTACATCGAGGTTATGACGCATTAGCGTCAAAAAATAAGGCTTTAGCTCTCTATCATCAAACTGCATCGCAAAATGATCATCATCGGAGTTGTCATTTGAAAACTTTACACTGCTAAGAGTAAACAGGCTAGTATTGTATTTTTTCTGATAACGGATAAAAGTCTTAGCCGCATCTTTGGCATCTTGAGCGGAGAGAATAAAATGAGACCCGAAATATCGCAGCGGTAAAGCACTTTCTTTCTCAAGTTGCCGCAATGCTTCAAAGGAGTATGTTTCGACCGCCGGAGCCCCTGCATCGAATAACGCCGTAATCCCCTGCGCGGAAAGCTTCGGTAAATACTCTTTAAGAGAACCGTAAAAAGATGCTTTACTACCTATTCCCATTTTCGCTAAATGAGGCCAAAAAGCGCACCCTTCCACCAAAAATCCTGTCGGATTACCTTCATCATCCCGTACATAATAATGAATACCCGGCTGCGGATCGGGAGTCTCTTTATTAATTTTCAATATCGAAAGGGCTTTTGAATTCACCCATGCACTGTGCCCGTTGTTCGAGATTAAAAACACAGGTCGATTCGAAATCACACTATCAAGCTGTGATGCGCTCGGACCGTTTGGACCGAAAGTATAAGGGTAGAATCCAAATCCGGTGATAACGGATGCATCGGAATGGGAATCGGCATATCGTTTGATCTCATTCAATATTGCACTTTTCCCTTTGACTTCGAGCAGATTGACCCCTTCGTTCAGCAAAACGGAGGCCATGGCGATATGGGTATGGGCATCGATGATCCCCGGCATCACGAACGAGCCGTTCAAATCGACAATTTCAGAATTACGTTTTTTATAACGAAAAGCTTCTTTCGTCGTACCGACATAGCGTATCATATCGTGGTCGATAACAATGGCATGTGCCCAAGGATTTTTTTGGTTGACGGTATAAATGGCACCGTTGATGAAGATAGTATTGCTCTGTAAGTTCATCGGCATAAAAAATATGCCTATAAGACAATAAACAATGTGTAACATATTGTTCCTTGATAATAAACTGACAATAGATTATGTCTTTTAGCGCTATCATGTTCAAGAGTCATTTTTGACACTGTTAATGCCTATTATGACAATGTGGAGATTTTATGGATTTTTGTTTTAGTTCTATTAATCAGACTGCTCCAGTCAAAGTTGCCATCTTAAACCTTGAACATGTTCTAGCCTCATCAATTATTGGGATCATAGATATATTTTCCATTACTAATACTTTTTGTTGTTGCAAGGGTAGAAGCAGGTATTTTGAAGTGACAGTCATTGATATAGATCAAACTGCTAAAAACTTCAACACCACAATCACTTTCCCAAGTATCCAACCCGATAAAAGCCAAACTTACGATTTAATCATTGTTCCGCCAATTATTAATTTGGAACATAATTTTAATGTTTCCGAAAATCTAATCTCATGGATACGAGCCATGTATCAAAAAGGCAGCTATGTCTGTTCTGTATGTATTGGCGCTTATATCCTCGCCGGTGCCGGTCTTTTAACTGGGAAAAAAGCAACTACACACTGGGCTGTAGAATCAAAGCTGCGCAGTGAGTTCCCAGAAATAGACCTTCAAATCGATAAAATAATTATTGAAGACGATAATATCATCACTTCTGGCGGAGTAAGTACCTACGTAGATTTATGCTTATATATCATTCGAAAATTCATTTCGATTGATGCCGCTTATAAATGCGCCAACTATTTAGTTGTTGATAGCGGGAGAACATCCCAAAAGCCATATAAGGATTTAACCATTGTAGCATCACATAATGATATGGAAATAAATCGTTTGGTAGGATGGATCAGTACTAACTATACCAAAACATTTACGATCAAAACAATGGCGCGTAAAATATCATTAGGAGAGCGAACATTTTTACGAAGATTTAAAAAAGCCACAGGTGAATTGCCAAACACATTTGTTCAAAAGGTACGTGTACAAAAAGCCAAAGAATTTTTAGTCAATACAAATGAAAGTTTTGAATCTATTACCGAGCTAGTAGGATATAGAAATACTTCCTCATTTAGGCGACTATTTAAAGAGATGACTGGATTAAATCCGGGTGAATATCGACATTCTTTTATGGTGCAGTAAATGTTTTTCATTATTTCTGGACATTGAAGACATGAGGATTCCCGCCGAAGCGGGAGAAGAAAAAAGGGTTGTTTACCCTTTGACTTTCGTTTCGATCGTCGCAACGATGCTTGGGTCTTCGAGAGTCGAGATATCCTGCGTGATCGCTTCGCCTTTGGCGATGGAGCGAAGGATGCGGCGCATGATTTTGCC
>NZ_JQGL01000058.1 GCF_000747095.1 Sulfuricurvum sp. MLSB | reverse complement strand
CCCGAATTCACCTCCATCGAGTTTTACTGGGCTTACAAAACCTATCAAGACCTGATCGAGATCACCAAAGAGTATTTTGAATACCTTTTCGATCATCTTGAACTCCCGAAACGCCTTCCCTACGGTGAAGTCGAAGTCGATTTCGCCCAATTCACCGAAATCGAGCTCGTTAAGAGTCTCAGCGTTATCGGCGGGGTTCCCGAAGAGATTGTCAACGACAAAGACGCGATTCTGGCCTATCTCAAATCGAAAAACCTCGAAGCCAATGCGGCGATGAATCTCGGTCAGCTGCAAGGAGAACTCTTCGACGAGTTCGTTGAAGAAAAACTGATCAATCCGACATTCATCACCCATTATCCGGTCGAGATTTCGCCGCTTGCACGCCGTAACGACGAACGCCCGGAACTGACGGACCGTTTCGAGCTCTTTATCGCGGGGCGCGAAATCGCCAACGCGTTCAGCGAGCTCAACGATCCGGTCGATCAGCTGGAGCGTTTTGAATCTCAGATGGCGGCCAAAGATTCCGGCGATGACGAAGCGCATGAAATGGACGAAGATTTCGTCACCGCGCTCAGCTACGGTATGGCACCGACGGCGGGCCAAGGGATCGGTATCGACCGCCTTGTCATGATGTTGACCAACCAACACTCGATCCGGGACGTATTGCTTTTCCCGGCGATGAAACCTTTACACCACAACCAAACCAACAACGGAGAAGAAGAATGAGTTTCCTCAAAGAATTTGACAACGAAATTTATGCCCTGTGTGAGCAAGAGCTCGAACGCCAAACCGACCATCTGGAGATGATCGCGTCTGAAAACTTCACCCTCCCGGCCGTTATGGAAGCAATGGGTTCTGTTTTTACCAACAAATATGCCGAAGGTTATCCCGCTAAACGTTACTACGGCGGATGCGAATACGCCGATGGCGTAGAGCAGCTGGCAATCGACCGTGCGTGCAAACTGTTCGGTTGTAATTACGCCAACGTACAGCCCCACTCCGGCTCATCGGCAAACGGTGCCGTGTATGCTGCCCTCCTCCAGGCGGGTGACAAACTCCTCGGTATGGATCTTAGCCACGGCGGACACTTGACACACGGTTCAAAAGTAAGCTTTTCAGGTAAAAACTACCACAGCTTCTCTTACGGAGTCGAACTTGACGGACGCATCAATTATGAGCGCGTCATGGACATCGCCAAAATCGTTCAGCCTAAAATCATCGTGTGCGGCGCGTCTGCGTATGCCCGTGAAATCGATTTCAAAAAATTCCGTGAAATCGCCGATGCGGTCGGAGCGATCCTGTTCGCGGACATCGCCCACATCGCCGGTCTTGTCGTCGCAGGCGAGCATCCAAGTCCGTTCCCGTATGCCGATGTCGTTACTACGACGACTCACAAAACCCTCGCGGGTCCACGCGGCGGTATGATTATGACAAACGACGAAGAGATCGCGAAAAAAATCAATTCGGCTATTTTCCCGGCACTTCAGGGCGGGCCGTTGGTTCACGTCATCGCCGCCAAAGCGGTCGGTTTCAAATACAACCTCTCAAACGAGTGGAAAGTCTACGCTGCGCAAGTCAAAGCCAACGCAAAAGTACTCGCAGACGTATTGATGAAACGCGGCTACGACATCGTCAGCGGCGGAACGGACAACCACCTCGTTCTCGTTTCGTTCCTGAACAAACCGTTCAGCGGTAAAGATGCCGATGCGGCGCTCGGACGTGCCGGGATTACCGTCAACAAAAATACCGTTCCGGGCGAAACGCGTTCGCCGTTCGTCACCAGCGGCGTACGTATCGGAAGCCCTGCTCTGACATCACGCGGAATGAAAGAAAAAGAGTTCGACATTATCGCCAACAAAATCGCCGATGTCCTCGACGATATTGAAAACGAAGCGAAACAAGCCGCTATCAAAGAAGAACTCAAAGCACTGGCGAAAAATTTCGTCATGTACAAACAACCGACGTATTAATTCAAGGAACAGTGCCTATGACATCGATGGACATGAAACTGATCAAAATGATCACGGATCATTATTGGCTCAAACACGACAGTGTCGTCAATAAAATCGATTTCAAAGGGCGCACCCTGTACAACAAATACGAGCGTATCGACAAGACATTGACCCAATCGGTCATCGATCAGCATCTCAAAGGCCAGATTACCGTTGCCCACTCATTGGTCAATCAATTCGACAAAGTCGAAAACATCGTCATCGATTACAACGGAAACGACCCGCAGCGTTTTTACCATCGCGCGCAACTGCTTTTGAGAGAAGAGGGATTCATCAATTTTACCGCTTTTGAGACAAAAACGCCCGGCCATCTGCACGTCTACATCCACAAGGGACATACGACTTTACAAGAAGCCAATCAACTGGGTAAAATGATTTCGATGAAATTGGCCGCGAAACAGCCTAAACAATGGCGCATGTTTCCGACTCTCGATTTGCCGTTGGAGTACAACATACTTAATCTCCCCTATGAAGTGTACGCTAAAGAACGCGGCGCTTCATGGTCGAAACACATGTAACCGATAAACTCAGAAGGAAAAGCTTTTATGGAAGAAAAAAACGAGCTCAACGATATTATCCTGAACAAAAGCGGGTCAGGTTCGAACAGCAAGAAGCTGCTTTTGGCGATTGCGACCCTTACCCTTGTTCTCATAATCGTGCTGGTTATCATGAACTCACTCAAAAGCGAAAGTGATGAGCAACCGCCGCATGCGGCTATCCCGCCTGCGCCTTCGGCACCGACCGAGATTATTGACGATCCTTTGTTCGAGCCGGTAGAAGTGATCCAAGAAGGAAGCAATACGACGGCAACCGCTCAGGATTTGGGACAAATCGCCCAAAAAATCAAACAAGAGTCGTTTGACAATGCCCCGGTTCAGGAAAAAGTCATCGAGCCTTCAACAGCGCCCGTACAGACTGCCGCTCCTGTCGCACCGACCCGTCAAACGGCCGTGACGACGCAACCCAAACCTGCGACAACGTCAAGCACCGCAAAAGCAGAGCCTAAACCTGTCGCGAAACCGGCTGCCGCCGTGGCTACTCCGACAATCAAGAGTGTCAAACCTGCCGAACCAAAAAAAGTAGTCGAACCGAAAAAAGCGGCTACGACGACAAAAACAGCCGCAACGTCTACAGCTGCCAAAACGGCTGAACAACCGGTTGCCAAAACAACAGCCGCAACCGCTCCCAAAACAGCCGATGCCGCACCAAAAGCGGCAGAAACCGGCGGAACCTATTACATTCAGGTCGGATCGTTCACGAAAGAGCCGAACAAAGCTCTGTTCGAACGCTTGAACGCCAGCGGCTTGAAATACACGACCGTTCCGAGCGGTGCAGCGACCAAAGTGCTCGTCGGTCCTTTCCAGGGTGAAAAAGCGGCACGCGACGTTATCGGAACCGTTCGCAAGAACATTGAATCCGGCGCGTATATCGTAAAGGGATAATGTGATCACCTCGCGCCGTTTTTCGCTTGACCAATTCGCTCCGATTGCCGTTTACGAAAAAGCCAAAAAGCTTTTTGCCGGCGAAGTCAGTTTTCTGTTCGAAAGTGCCGGAAGCAGCGAAGGGAATTACACGATCATCGTCATCGGTGCTCGGGAACGCCTTACCTACAGTGACAAAACAACCGTCTATACCGATGCGTCAGGCACTAAAAACACAATGGCGGGTTCCCCGTTTGAGTTCCTGAAAGGATATTATTCCGCCCTTGACCAGCACGCTTATCGTGAACGCGCACGCAAACTCGGCGTCGGATATATCGACGGGTTTATCGGCTACATCGGATACGATATGGTGCAGGTTTTCGAACCCGTCCTCGAAGAATCGATGTCGAATCTGCTGGACCAGACCCACACTCCCGACATGGATCTCATCCTCCCCAAGCTGACGTTCGTCATCTCTCATAAAAATGCAACGATCACGCTGCTCAGCTGTGTCGAAAGCTTTATCGGCCGTTTCGACGAGATCGAAGCCACCCTCAAAGCTCCCTATACCTACACTCCGCTCAATCCGATCCAAAACGATCGCGGAGGCGAATTCATCTTCAGCAAAGACCAGTTTTTCTCGATGGTGGACAAATCCAAAGAGATGATCAAAAGCGGCGACGTCTTCCAAATCCTGATGACGAACCGCTACATCCGCCACGCGCAGGTCGATCCGTTCAGCTTCTACCGTATTCTACGCCTCAAAAACCCCTCTCCGTACATGTACCTGATGGAATTCGAAGATTTCAACATCGTCGGCAGTTCGCCCGAAGTGATGGTACGGCTAACGGGCGGCGACATCCTTCTGCGCCCGATCGCGGGAACCCGTAAGCGGGGTGTAACCAAACAACGCGATATGGAGCTTGAAGAAGAACTCCTCTCCGATCCCAAAGAGCTTGCCGAGCACCTGATGCTGATCGATTTGGGTCGCAACGACGTCGGACGCGTCGCCAAAACAGGAACCGTACGGGTCGAAGAGATGATGCACGTCGAGCGCTATTCTCACGTTATGCACATCGTTTCGGACGTCCATGCATCCATCCGTGACGACAAAGATATGTTCGATCTGCTCGCCGCCGTCTTCACCGCCGGAACAATGACCGGAGCGCCGAAAATCCGCGCGATGGAGCTGATCGCCGAATACGAAGGGGTCAAACGGGGCTATTACAGCGGCACCATCGGCTATTTCGGATTCGACGGAAACATGGACAGCGCGATCACGATCCGTACCGCCCTTATAAAAAAAGACGAAGTGATTCTCCAAGCCGGAGCCGGCGTCGTCGCAGATTCGGTACATGAGCTTGAATACCTCGAAGTGACCAATAAACTCGGCGCTCTGATGAGCACACTGGACGATCTGGTTTCTCCTCGATGAACGTTTTTACCATCTTCGGCGATCCGGTGAGCCATTCGCGCTCTCCGCTGATGCATAACAATGTTTTCAAAACGCTGGGGATCAAAGCTTGCTATACCCGCACCCGCCTCGAAGACGGCTCCAAACTCCGAGAGGTATTTTTTTCCAAAGCTCTTCAGGGAGCGAACGTCACCGTCCCGCACAAAGAGTCAGCTTACGAACAGTGCGACGAAGTGCGCGGCATCGCCCAAACCATCAAAGCGGTCAATACCCTTGTGATCGAAAACGGCCGCCTCATCGGCTATAACACCGACGCTGACGGATTTATCCATGCCATCGAATCGTTCGGCCCTATCCGATCCGCATTGATTCTCGGAGCGGGAGGGACGGCACGCGCCCTCTCCGTCGCTCTGCGCTCAAAGGGGATCGACGTCACCGTTTTGAACCGTTCCGAAGGCCGTCTGGAGTATTTCAAAAATGAGGGAATTGCTTCCTATGCATGGGAGAATTTCACCCCTGATGCCTATGACATGATCATCAACACCACTTCGGCCGGATTGTCCGACAATGAGCTACCGGTTCCGGCTGCGATGCTGAAAGAGCTTCTTACGCGTACCAAAGCGGCCGTCGATGTCATCTACGGCAAAGAAACCCCTTTTCTGCGCGAAGTCAAAGAACGATGCCTTCCCTACAAAGACGGCTCGGACATGCTGCTCTCACAAGGGGTGCTGGCCAACTATCTCTTTTTGCATCGCCGATATCCTATAGATCAGATCGAATCCGCCATGCGGCAAAGTTTTTTGTACTAAAGCGCTATAATAGTGCATCTTAATGCAAAGGCTCTTAATGTGCCGTTTCCATCAGCTATCCGATGCTGAAAAAATTCTCCTTCGCGATCAACTTCTTGCCTATGCCGCATCGATAGGCGGAAAAAATTCGTTTTTGAAACTCCTCGAAACCATTCACCGCGCCTCTCCGCATCCTCTGGTATCGAAAACGGCCTTACTCCGATTCCCAAAAGGGCTTATCAAATGGAACAAAAACGTCCACCGCGACAACCTCTCGTTGCTCAGTACGCGGCTGAATGCCCGTACGGACGAAAATCAAAACCTGATGGCTTCGCCCGAAGACAAAAACTATAAAAACGTCACCAATATGCTCCGATCGCTTTCGCCGCTCACGTTTACCGTAGCGATGAACAATGAAGCCGACGGAACGGGGTTCAGTTTCAAAGCGTTTGAAATCCTCGATGAAACCACCACCGTTATCACTCCTATGTTCGAAATCTTCTTTTTCTGCCCCGTCAACGTCGCAAAAAAGCTGATCAATTTCGTCCCCAAACAAGCCGCGACAGAAGAATAACGTGAAGATCGACGGACGTTTCTGGCTCACCAAAGAGGGGCAAAGCTTTTTAGGTGCCGGACGGATCGAACTGCTGGAGCGGATCGACAAGACGGGATCGATCAATGCCGCCGCCAAAGAGATGAAAATGAGCTACAAAGCGGCATGGGAACGGATCAACGGCATGAATGCCCTAGCAGATCAGCCCCTCATCGAACGTCTTACGGGAGGCCGTGGGGGCGGCGGAACGAAGCTCACCCCCTACGCGCATGAGCTCATCGCCACCTATCGTCGTTTGAACGAACTGCACCGCCAGTTCATCGACCGTTTTGCCGAAGCGGGCAATGATCCCGAACGGCTCGCCCGCATCCTCAACCGTACGTTTCTCACCACCAGCGCGCGCAATCAGCTCCCGGCTGTTCTCAAAGATATCCGTCCTAACGGCTTGCATACGACCATAACGCTGACATTGCAAGGCGGCGACACTCTGCTGTCCACTATTACCGCCAAATCGGTCGAGAATATGGGGCTGATGATGGGATGCGACGCTTACGCGATCATCAAATCGAGCGATATCCATATCGTCTCCGCACCGCCCTCTTCTCCGACTGCAGATAATGTCCTCTCCGGTACCGTCGAAACCATCGAAAGTTCGGAAGATAATGTCGAAATTACCCTGCGGCTCGATGGAGGAGCGCTTCTCATCGCCCTTGAAAAGCAAGATACCGCACAGACTTTTGCTGTCGGTTCACCCGCTTACGCCCTTATCTCGCCGTTGCACATAATCATCGGTTTATAACCTTCCGACATAAAAGTTTAAGATTGTTTTCCTATAATTCGTTATATCTTACAAAACATAACGAAAGTGTCGCGTTTTTTCGCGAACCGTTTTTGCATTACCAAAAGAGCACTTATCGTTATATCACAACAGATACAAAGGAGCTTTCATGAAACCGTTTACACATATCGTCGCCTCTTTGGCCCTATCCCTTTCCTCTTTGCTTGCAGGGGAAGTCAACATCGCCGCCGCAGCGGATATGAAATACGCGTTGGGCGATATCGCCAAACTCTATATGAAACGCCATCCTGAGACAAAAATCAATACGATGTTCGGCTCTTCAGGTAAGGCGTTCACCCAGATCAGCAACGGCGCCCCGTACGATATTTATTACAGTGCCGACATCGACTATCCCAAAAAGCTCAAAGCTGCAGGCAAAGCGGTCGGCGATGTGAAACCTTATGCCATCGGTCGGATTGTTTTGTGGAGCAATACGATCGATACCTCCAAAGGGATGAACACGCTGCTCTCACCCAACATCAAAAAAATAGCGATCGCCAATCCCGAACACGCTCCCTATGGACGCGCCGCCGTTGCCGCACTCAAGTCTTATGGAATTTATGAGAAAATCAAAGACAAACTGATCTACGGTGAAAATATCAACCAAACCGCACAATACGCGCAAACGAAAGCGGCCGATGTCGCGATTCTAGCCCTCTCCATTTCGTCCAGCCCAGCTCTTCGGGACATCCCCTCCTTTCTGATTCCCAAAGAGTCCCATCCCGAACTCGTCCAGGGGTACGTGCTGGTAAAAAACAACTCCGAAGCGAGTGCCTTCATCTCATTTTTTGAAACAAAAGAAGCCAATGAGATTCTCAAAAAATACGGCTTTGTCGTGCAGTAATGCCAAACTGATACTCTTTCATGAGTATCATACTTATGGAAAACAGGATGACAAAATGATTTTTTTAAACCAAATCGTTATATCCAAAATGATACAATATGACAATTCCTTATTAAAATCCAAATCGTTTGCCGCTTCTTTGGGGGTACACGCTTCGGTATTTTTTGCCGTTGCCTACTTTATGACGTCGCATCCGGTCATATTGGACAAACCTGAGGAACGTATCGTTATCTCGCTAAGTGATGTTAATGAAAAAGCGGAAGATATCGATAAACTCGAAAGCAGTCATTCAAAGATTTTGCCCCCTAAAATCCAACAACAACCCATACAACCCACTCCAAAAATCTTTACCAAGACGCTTGAGGGGACACCGCCATCTACTTCTTCGGTGTCTCCTGAGGCGTCCGCGCCTCTAGCTTCTACCCCTGTGCCGACTTCGTCACTGCCGTCCAAAAGTATTGATTCTCCTCAATCTGCGTCTCTTGCACCTGTAAACGAATTACCAAGAAACCCCGTTTCAGACCAACAAATCGGCGGTGCGGCATTAGGACATATCCGGGCTATTATCGAAAAAGCCGTCGTTTATCCCTCCATTGCACGCAAACTGCGCCTTGAAGGGGTTGTGACGGTCTTTTTCATTCTCAACTCCAACGGAACCGTCCATAAAGCAAAAATCAGCAGTACGAGCGGTAGCAAACTGCTGGATGAAAAAGCGCTCAATACGATACTCAGCCTCAGCGGTGATTATCCCGTCCTGGGAAAAACCGTTGAATTGAATATTCCTATCGCGTTCAATTTGAGCTACCCCAAACTATAAATCTTAAGGAAAAATGATGCAAAAACACGTGCTGCTACTGTCGCTGGCCGCTTCGGCGATTCTGGCCGACACCTTTACGCTGGGACAGGTCAATGTCCTCAACGCTCCGCTCGAAGAGAGCCCGTTCGAACAAGCGATAACATCGGATACAATCGCTCAGCAAAACAGCGAAACCCTCTCCGATGCACTCGACAACATGAGCGGTATCAATCAAGATGTTCAGGGAGGGCGGGGTGAATCGACACTCTATATTCGTGGGCACGATGCACGCCGGATCGGTGTCTTTATCGACGGTATCCCCGTCTATGTCCCCTACGACGGCAACTTCGATTATGACCGTTTTCTCACCAGTGATATCGCTCAAATCGATGTTTCCAAAGGGTATTCGTCGGTCGCCTACGGTGCCAATACGATGGGGGGAGTTGTGAACGTCATCTCCAAACGTCCGACCAAAGCGCTGGAGGGGAATGTCAAAGCGGGGATGGTGCTCGACAGTGACGGTGATCTCTCCCGCCGCGTCGCATCGATCAACCTCGGAACCCGTCAAGATCATCTCTACGCACAGCTCGGAGCCGTCTACAGCGATCAAGATCACTATCGCATGAGCGATGACTATACCCAAGTCGCCGGAAGCGTACAACCGGAGGGAGAACGGCTCCGTTCCGAAGCAGAAGATTATAAAATCAGCTTCAAAACCGGATACATTGCCGATGACGGAAGCGAAGTCGCGATCGGGTATTCAAACCAAAACGGCCAAAAGCAGCAGCCTCCGGTGAGCGATCCGGCGTACTCTCAAGCGAAATACTGGGACTGGCCGTACTGGGACAAAGAGTCGGTGTTCATCACGGGACAGAAAAATCTGGGTAACGGCTATCTCAAAGCGCTCGCCTATTACGATACCATCGAAAATTCCCTGTACAGTTATGACAACATCAACTACACGACGATGAATACCGCCAAAGCGTTCAAAAGCCGCTATGATGATTACAGCGCGGGGGCACGTCTCGAATACGGCGTCGAGTTGGATAAACACTTCCTCACCGCAGCGGCCAATTACAAAAAAGACGTTCACCAAGGGTACGACATCCACAAAACGACCAATGTCGAAACCATGACCGAAAACTATGAAGACCACACGATCTCGCTCGGACTCGAAGATACCTACACCCTCAATTCCCAATGGCAATTTCTCGCAGGGGTGAGTTACGATCGTCGCGAAGGGGACAAAATCTATGATACCAACACCGCCTATTTGGATATGTTGACACTGAAAACCCAAAGCGCTTACAACCCTCAGGCGGCATTGATCTATGCTCCCGATGCACATTCCAAAATCCGTGCCAGCGTATCGCAAAAAACCTATATGCCCTCGATGAAAGACCGATATTCACGAAAATTCAACAGTTCGGTACCGAACGTCGATCTCCAAAACGAAGTGGCCACCCACTACGAACTCAGCTACCAACAACGGCGCGGAGAGTTCTCTACCCGCATCAACGGTTTTTTCACCCGCGTGGATGATGCGATTCAAAGCGTCGTGTACACGCCCAATCCCGCCTATCTCCAAAACCAGAACATAGGCAGTTTCGATCATCGCGGTTTTGAAACGGAGCTGAATTACAAAGCCGATACCTTTGAGACCGGCGGTAACTACACCTACATTTCCGTTAAAAATCGAACCGATGAGAGCGTCAAACGTGTCGATGTACCGAAACATCAATTATTTGCCTTCGCCCAAACGGAACTCGGAGGCGGTTTTTCACTCTATGGCAATATAAAATTGCGCAAAGGTGCCTACGAGCAAAAAGCCGATAAATCGTATGTTATCAATCCGACATTTACGACGTTTGATCTCAAAGCGATCTACAAAGCGACCGATGCGATCACCGCGGAAGTCGGAGTCAAAAATCTGACCGACAAACTCTATGCCTATGATCTGGGATTCCCGATGGCGGGACGTGAGTTTTTCGCCAACATCGGGTATACGTTCTAATGCGCAACCTCCTCACAGCGGTAACGTTTTTGTTGATCGGAGCAATCACCTTATCCGCTTCCGAGCAACCCATTCGGGTTGCGATCATCGGCGGAATGACGATGAGCGGGTTGTGGCAAAAAGTAGCGGCATCGTTCGAAACGACCTACCGCATTCCGCTCGAAGTCGTTATTACCGGCACCAAACATGAACTGGATGCGTATACCAGATCCCATCCGGTCGATTTGATCACCATGCACTCCAGCGACACGATGGTGGAACTCGCTTCAAGCGGCTATGTCGAAAAGCTCACACCGTGGGCGCACAACGCGCAAATGATTATCGGTGCCGACACCAATCCGGCAAACATAACGGAGAAAGAACCTCTATCCTCGGCATTATCAAAAATCGAGCGTTCAAAAGCCTCTTTTTTCATCCATGCCAGCGGCGGAACGTTTGAGGTAAACGGTGAATTGGCACACGCCTATTCTTTTGACCCGGAGGAGCGGAACCTCATTTTTACCGCTAAAAAAAGAGGTTTTTTGAAAGATGTCGTCGAGAAAAACGGATACACGCTCTATGGCGTAATCCCCTTTGTGATGCAAAAGCAGCATCATCCACGGATCAAAGGGTTTATTTTCGATGATCCGAAACTCAGACGCCCCTATTTGGCGGCAGTGGGAACTCCGTCAAAAATCGGCCAGATGCAATATGAGAAAAGTGTGAAACTTCTCAACTTTTTGACGTCAGAATCAACACAGAAGCTGGTGAAAGATTTTCGGATTGATGGGTTTGAAGAGATACCGCTCTTTTTTCCGAACACGCAACCCCTCACCTCACAAACTACCCAAATACAAACCAAGGAATTACCATGAAAAACGGATTATTCATTCTATTGTTGGCCACAAGCTTATTCGCCAACGAAGCGGTTCTGCCGAGTGAACTCTCGGCGTGGAAAAGCCTCTCTTATGTCGGTACAGCCAAAAATGCTCAAGAGCTTACGGATGCAACCCTCACCCTCAATTCCGCATCGCTTGTCGGTTTACTCCCGACCCCGAAAATCCAATACGTCGCCAGACCGACGAATGAAGGGGGGACCGTGAGTTACGGAGGAATATTCCGGATCACCATCAAAGAGAAGGGGCTCTATCGCGTAGTGCTGGCCAACGCGTCATGGATCGAAATGGTCAAGGACGGGAAATCGGCACAATCGGTAGCGCACGCACAAGGGGCAAAAAATTCGGGCATACGAAAAATGGTGGACTACAACCTTGATGAGGGTACGTATACACTTCAACTCTCCGCGGGAGCCGATACGACGAGTGCCGTCTTGGTCACCAAACTCCCATGAGAACGATAGCCATGATAAAAAATATTTTTACCATCGGGATCTGCTTGCTCGCGGCGCAACCTGCGCTGCAGGCGCAATCATCACAGGACACCCCAGAGCAAAAAGCCCAAATCGAACTGGGCCGGCGTTTGTTTTACGATGCCGACCTCTCGATCAACGGCACTATGTCGTGCGCGACCTGTCATGAGCAAAGAAAGGCTTTCGCCGACGGCAACCAAGCCCATCCCGGGGCCTTGGACGACCCCGGGAAACGAAACGTCCCGGGACTTGCGAATATCGGAGCGTTTAAAAACCTCACATGGGCGCACAACCGCCTCAGCGGCTTGGCGGAGCAATCGTTGATGCCGATGCGGGGAACCGAACCTGTCGAGATGGGTATGAACGGCCATGAGGCTGAAATAGGCAAACGGCTGGGTCAAAACGAGTGCTATCAAAAACTCTTTTTGCGCGCATTCCCAAACAAAAAAGGCTCAATCGATATCAATACCGTCTCCAGAGCATTGGAAAGCTTTCAAAAAACCTTCGTTTCCAATCAATCTCTCTATGATCAAATGACGGAAAAAGGGAAGCCTTTACCGACCCAAAAGGCTCAAAGAGGAAAAAAACTGTTTTTCGGAGCGGCGAAATGCAACACGTGTCATAGGGCTCCCCTTTTCAGCGATGATGATTTTCACCAAGTCCAACCTAAAAATCCGAAAAACGAAGATCGGATGCGCGATAACGGACTTTCCGACGTCACCGGAAACCCCAAAGATAAGAACCTCTTCCGTACGCCGAGTTTGAGAAACGCCGCATTGACCGCTCCGTACTGGCATGACGGCAGCGCCAAAACACTTGCCGATGCGATCCGAAAACACGATGTGAACGTCCATCAAACGCTGAATCATCAGGAAATCGACGAGCTCATCGCTTTTATCGATGCCCTAAGCGATACGACCTTCGTCAACAATCCCAAATACGCCAAACCGGCTAAAGAATGCCCATACTAACTATCCGGGTAACGGATCGTTTTCGCTATAATAAAACATCAAAAAAGGCCATGAATGTTTCTTGAACCCATCGATTTCGCGCATATGTACCGCAAGCACAAAGCCGCCACCGATTTCAAATCCAAAAGCAGCAGCGACTGGGACGAAAAATCCTCGGACATGGCGCAATCGACGATCAACAGCCCTTATGTGGAAGAATTCATCTCGCGAATGAAACTGCACGGCGACGAAACGGTTCTCGACATCGGCTGCGGTCCCGGAGCGCTGAGCGTACCGCTGGCCAAAAAGACCAAACACGTGATCGCCGTCGATTTTTCGCGCAAAATGCTGGACGAAGTCGAAGCGTACGCCGCGCGCGAAGGAATCACCAACATCACGACCTACCATCTGGGCTGGGAAGACGACTGGAGCGTTCTGCCTCCCGTCGACGTCGCCGTGGCCTCAAGATCGATGGAAGTCGCCGATCTGGATGCGGCGCTTTCAAAGATGTCCGCCCACGCGGCCAAAGCGTGTTATCTCACCTACAAAGTCGGCGGAAGCTTCGTCGATATGGATATTTTGGGTTACATCGGCAAACAAGTGAAAACAAAACCCGATTACTGGTACATTCCGATCCTCCTCTACGGCCGTGGCTATCTCCCCCGCATCGACTACATCGAAACGGGTCGGGGAAGTGTGCGCAGCGGCACCGAAGAGGAATTTGTCCAATCGCTGATCTGGAGCATCGGAAGTCTGGACGAAGAGCAGCAGAACAAAGCCAGAGAATACTACAACCGGATCGTTCTCGGCGAGAACCGTCCGCCGCGTCCGGTGCGCTGGGCTTTTATCGGATGGGAGACTACCAAGTGATTATTCTTAACGACCATGAGCTCGAATCCCTTCTCGCCGAGGACGTCCCCTACGGCGATCTGACCACCGCGTCGCTGGGGATCACCGACCGGCGCGCCCGTATCACCTTCGCCACCCGTGAGCGCCCTCTCGTTGCCTCCTGTACCGAAGAAGCGGTGCGTTTATGTGGACTCTACGGTCTGGAGATCGACGGTTTTGTGAAATCGGGAACTTTAGTTCCGCCCAAAAGCGTCTTTCTCGAAGCACGCGGTGAGGCGGCACACTGCCATCGCATCTGGAAAAGCGTCCAGAACCTCCTCGATTACGCGAGCGGGATAGCCACCTATACCCGCGAAGCAGTGCTGCTCGCCCGCACCGTCAATCCCGATATCGTCGTCGCCACCACCCGAAAAACGACTCCGTTTACAAAAAAAATCGCCATCAAGGCGGTCGAATCGGGGGGCGGTGTCGCCCACCGTCTGGGTCTTTCCGAATCGATCCTCGTGTTTGAGTACCACCGTGTTTTTTTCTCTTCGGATGAAGCGTTCGGCTCAGCCCTCGGCAAAGCCAAAAAAGCCAATCCCGAGAAAAAGATTGTCATCGAAGCCTCTAACATCGCCGAAGCGCTCAAATTTGCCCGCCTCGGAGCCGACATTCTCCAGCTGGAGAAATTCCCTCTGACCAAGCTCGCCGATGCCGTACGCATCCTCCGCGCCGATTATCCCCGCATCACCCTCATCGCCACCGGAGGGATCAGCGCCAAAAACATCGCCGAGTACGCCGGCACGGGGGTCGATATGATCGTCACCTCATCGCCTTACAGCGCACAACCTGCGGATATCAAAGTAAGAATAGAACCGTTATGAATATTTTACCCGCCACCCTGAGCGCCATTACCGCTTCTGAACATCTAAGCATCCTCACCGTTACGGTAGGAGAGGATAACTTTCATCTCCTGCTCGCCGAACAGTGCCATGACGCCGCAGGCGAATCTTTGATGCTGGCGTTCAAAGAGACCGAAGTGCTCCTTGCCTCAGCACCTATCGCCACGACCGCCAATATCCAACGTGCCCTCATCAGCAAAATCGAGCAGGGAAGCGTACTCTCCCAAATCACCCTTGCCTATTACGATAAGACGATTACCGCCCTCGTCCCGACACTCACCTTCAATACCCTCAGCATTGAGGAGGGAGAGGAAGTGTTTTGGATGGTGAGTCCGAGCGAAATATCACTGCTGAGAGGCCACCATGGAAGCTGAATTTTTGAGCACGATGGCGCTGACGTTCAAACTCGCCGCAATCACGACCCTAGTACTCCTGCTCATCGGAATCCCCCTCGCGGCGTTTCTAGCCTATTCGAAAATGCGGTTCAAAAGCATCGTCGAGACGATCGTGAGCATGCCCCTCGTCTTGCCCCCTTCCGTACTCGGTTTTTACCTGCTTCTGGCGTTCAGCCCCGCCTCCACACTCGGCAGTTTTCTGACCGAGCACGGCATACGGCTGGCGTTCAGCTTCGAAGGGCTGGTGATCGGCTCAGTCCTCTTCAGCCTTCCGTTTATGGTGCATCCGATCCAGTCGGCACTGTCGCAAGTCCCTGCATCGATCTTTGAAGCCGCCTATACCCTCGGAAAATCGAAGGTCGAGACGATGGTGCGGGTTATCCTTCCCTCCATCCGTCACGGACTGATCTCGGGTATCGTCCTCGCCTTCGCCCATACGGTCGGGGAGTTCGGGGTGATCTTGATGATCGGCGGAAACATCCCCGATGAGACGCGCGTTGCCTCGATCGCGATCTACGACGAGGTCGAATCGCTCAACTACGCGATGGCGCACCAGTACGCCCTCACCCTCTTTGTCGTCACCTTCGCCATACTCCTCCTCGTTTATACCCTCAATAAAAAGTCTTTCGGGGGAATCCGATGATATCAGTCAATATAAACAAGCATCTCGACACCGCCGAAGGGCCGTTGGACGCCCATTTCAGCCTTGATATCCATGAGGGCGAATTCCTGACCCTCTTCGGAGCTTCCGGTGCGGGAAAAACGACGCTTCTGCGTCTCATCGCCGGACTCGAAATACCCGACAGCGGTCGTATCGAGGTAGAAGGAGAAATGTGGTTCGACGGTGCGCGGCGCATCAACCTTCCGCCCCAGAAACGGAGCGTGGGGTTCGTCTTCCAGGACTATGCCCTCTTCCCCACGATGAGCGTACGCCAAAACCTCCTCTTTGCCGCCGAGAACGCAGAGCAAAAAAACGGGGTCGACGAGCTGATCGAACTGGTAGAACTCTCGCAGCTCTCCAACCGCCTCCCCGCTACCCTCTCGGGAGGACAAAAACAGCGCGTCGCCCTTGCCCGTGCCCTTGTACGCCGCCCGAAGATCCTGCTGCTGGACGAACCGCTCTCGGCGCTCGATCCCGCAATGCGCCAAAAACTCCAAGACGAACTGAGCCTCATACACGGGCGACTCGGGGTCACCACTTTGCTCGTCAGCCACGACATCGCCGAGACGGTCAAGCTCTCCGATCGTCTGGCACACGTCGAAGCAGGAGTTATCAAACGGCTCTGTTCTCCAATGGAGTTCTTCAGCCCTCAAAGTTTGAGCGGTAAACTCCAGCTGATCGGAGAAGTGCTCAAAATCGAGGAGGATTTCCCGGCTGTGATCGTGACCCTCCTCGTGGGATCGTCGGTGGTTCGAACGGTCTTGAGTTCCGCTGAGGCTTCAGAACTGAGAGTGGGTGGACACGCTATAATCTCGACCAAAGCGTTTAACCCTATTCTGATACCACTACCCTAAGGAAAACCCCATGACCATCCAAAAAGACTGTATCGTCACCATCGATTACCATATCAACGACACAAAGGGAAACCTCCTCCACGAAGAGGAGGAATCGCTTGTCTATCTACACGGTAATTACGGTCATATTTTCCCAACGGTTGAAAAAGCTCTGGAAGGAAAAAGTATCGGCGAGGCGTTTAAAATCGAGCTGCCTGCCGACAAAGCATTCGGCAAATACGATCCCTCACTGGTCGTCACCGAAGCACTCAGCG
>NZ_JQGL01000057.1:6733-9774 GCF_000747095.1 Sulfuricurvum sp. MLSB | reverse complement strand
ATACGGTCGTCAGCGTTGCTGAAACGATGGCCGATCTGACGGACTGCGACGTTGTCGTCATTACCGCCGGAAGCCCCCGTTTGCCGGGAATGAGCCGTGATGATTTGTTGATGATCAACGCCAAAGTAACCCGCGAAGTGATTGTTGGGGTGGCAAAATATTCCCCGAACGCGATCGTTATTATGGTTTCAAACCCGCTTGATGCGATGACGTACGTTGCGCTCAAAGACAGCGGATTTGACCGTAACCGCGTTATCGGGATGGCCGGAGTTCTTGACAGCGCCCGCATGGCGGCGTTTATCCAGGAAAAACTCGGATACGGCGGCGGACAGATCCGTGCGTCGGTTATGGGCGGGCATGGGGACGACATGGTTCCGTTGCCGCGTTATTCGACGGTAGCGGGTGTGCCGCTTTCGGACGTCCTGACCAACGAGCAGATTGACGAAATCGTTCAGCGTACACGAAAGGGGGGAGCGGAAATCGTTGCGCTTCTTCAAACCGGATCGGCGTATTACGCTCCGGCAAAAGCGACGGCTATCATGGTCGAAGCGATTTTGAAAGATACCAAACAGATTCATCCATGTGCCGTTTATCTCGAAGGCGAATACGGTTTTAGTGACGTCGTGAGCGGTGTTCCGGTCATGTTGGGAGCCAACGGCGCGGAAAAAATCATCGAAGTGACGCTGAATGATGCTGAAAAAGAGATGTTTGCCCGTTCGTGTTCATCCGTACAGTCGTTGATTGACACGCTCAATGCCAATAAATTTTTTGAAGGAGCCAAATAATGAGTTATCGCATCGAAAAAGATACGATGGGTGAAGTTCGCGTCCCGAACGATACCTACTGGGGGGCGCAGACACAGCGTTCTTTGGAAAACTTCCAAATCGGCGAAGAGAAAATGCCGTATGAAATTACCCGCGCATTTTCCTATTTGAAAAAAGCGGTTGCGTTGGTCAACTGTGATCTGGGGATGCTCAGCAAAGAAAAAGCCGATGCGATTGCTCAAGCGGCCGATGAGATGCTTTCAGGCAAGCTGGATGCGCACTATCCGCTTGTCGTATGGCAAACGGGATCAGGCACCCAATCGAACATGAATAACAACGAAGTATTGGCTTCACGTGCGACTGAAATTTTGGGCGGCGATTTCCGCACCCAAAAACTGGTTCACCCGAATGATGACGTCAATAAGTCTCAAAGTTCGAATGACACGTATCCTACGGCATTGCACGTAGCGGCGGTAATTGCGGTAGAAACGCGTCTTCTTCCTGCGATTGAGCACCTGCGCAAAACGTTGGTTGCAAAATCGGAAGAGTTTAGCGACATCGTCAAAATCGGGCGCACCCATTTGCAGGACGCGACTCCGCTCACGTTGGGTCAGGAGATCAGCGGTTGGGTAGAGATGCTCAATAAGTGCGAAAAAATGGCGAAAGATTCGCTTGAATCGGTTCGCGAACTGGCACTCGGCGGTACGGCCGTCGGTACGGGCCTGAATGCCCATCCGGAACTCGGTACACGTGTTGCGACCAAATTGAGCGAACTCACGGGCCATCAGTTTGTCACGGCTCCGAACAAATTCCATGCCCTGACAAGCCACGACGCACTGGTATTCGCACACGGCGCGCTTAAAGCGCTGGCGGCGGACATGATGAAAATCGCCAACGACGTGCGTTGGCTGGCTTCCGGTCCGCGCTGCGGCATCGGCGAAATCACGATTCCTGAAAACGAGCCGGGATCGTCGATCATGCCGGGTAAAGTTAACCCGACCCAAAGCGAAGCGGTAACGATGGTTGCCTGCCAGGTTATGGGGAATGATGCGTGCATCGGATTTGCAGCAAGCCAGGGGAATTTCGAACTTAACGTATTCAAACCGGTCATCGCATACAACTTTTTGCAGTCGGTACGGTTGCTGGCGGATTCGATTGTATCGTTCAACGACAACTGTGCCGTCGGAATCGAGCCTGTACGCGAGCAGATCGATCATTATCTGAACAACTCGTTGATGCTGGTTACGGCGCTCAATCCGTACATCGGATATGAAAATGCGGCGAAAATTGCCAAAACGGCCCACAAAGAAAACTCCACGCTCAAAGAGACGGCGATCAAGCTCGGTCTTTTGACTGCCGAAGAGTTTGATAAATATGTCGTCCCCGAAGAGATGACAAAACCGATAGCGTAAATCTAAAACAGGAGGAATTGGATGAATATTCACGAATATCAAGCAAAAGAATTATTCAAAAAATACAATGTGCCCACACCACGCGGACACATCGCTTTCACACCCGACGAAGCGGTAAAAGCGGCTCAGGAACTGGGCGGAAGCATTTGGGTTGTCAAAGCACAAATCCATGCGGGTGGACGCGGTCTCGGCGGCGGCGTCAAACTGGCCAAATCAACTGCCGAAGTACGTGATTTGGCAAGCCAAATCCTCGGGATGCAGCTTGTAACACATCAAACGGGTCCTGAAGGTAAACTGGTTCAAAAAGTTTACATCGAAGAGGGTGCAGACATCAAAAAAGAGTACTACCTGGGTATGGTACTCGACCGTGCATCGGAAATGCCGATCATGATGGCATCGACTGAGGGCGGTATGGAGATTGAAGAGGTTGCTCATAAATCTCCCGAAAAAATCATCAAGGTCGCGATCGATCCGTTGACCGGATTTCAATCGTTTCACGGACGCAAACTGGCGTTCGGCCTTGGGCTGGCGGTTGAAGAAATCAATACGTTCATCAAATTCGCTTCTGCGCTTTACAAGGTGTACATGGATCACGATGCGGAAATGATCGAGATTAATCCGTTGATCAAAACGGGAGACGGTAAATTCCTCGCACTCGATGCGAAAATGGGCTTTGACAACAATGCGTTGTATCGCCAGTCTCAAGTCAACGAAATGCGTGATCTGAGTGAAGAAGAGCCGACCGAGATTGAAGCGGGAAAATACGGCCTCAGTTATATTAAACTCGACGGTGACGTCGGATGTATGGTTAACGGTGCCGGTCTTGCGATGGGTACGATGGATACCATCAACTATGAAGGAGGCC
>NZ_JQGL01000057.1:0-6728 GCF_000747095.1 Sulfuricurvum sp. MLSB | reverse complement strand
AGACCCGAATGTCAAAGCGATTTTTGTCAACATCTTCGGTGGTATCGTTCGTTGTGACCGCGTTGCCAACGGTATTCTCGAAGCGACCAAACTGACCAAAGTCGATGTACCGGTCATCGTCCGTCTGGACGGAACCAATGCGGATGAAGCCGCAGATATTCTTAACAATGCCGGTATCTCGAATATCGTCGCGGCAACTGACCTTGCCGACGGTGCGCGCAAAGCCGTAGCAGCAGCGAAAGGAGCTTAATTAATGTCAATTTTGGTTAACAAAGATACAAAAGTAATCGTTCAGGGTTTCACCGGTAAAGAAGGAAGTTTCCACGCCGAGCAATGCATGGCGTACGGAACCAAAATCGTCGGGGGCGTTACTCCGGGCAAAGGCGGTCAAGAACACCTCGGACAGCCTGTTTTTAATACGGTAGCCGATGCGGTAGCCAGCACAGCTGCGACGGTTTCTATGATTTTCGTTCCGCCGGCTTTCGTTGCCGATGCGGTTATGGAAGCGGCCGATGCGGGCATTGAACTGGCCGTCATCATCACCGAAGGCGCTCCGGTCAAAGACATGATGTACGCCAAAGCGTACGCAACCAAGAAGAATATGATGACCATCGGGCCGAACTGCCCGGGTATCATCACGGCGGATGAATGCAAAATCGGGATTATGCCGGGCTTCATTTTCAAAAAAGGGAATGTCGGACTGATCTCCAAATCAGGGACGTTGACCTACGAATCTGCTAATCAGGTCGTGAAAGAAGGTTTCGGTATCACCACTGCGGTCGGTATCGGCGGCGACCCGATCATCGGTCTTAGCTACAAACAGCTTCTTCCGATGTTCGAAGCGGATCCTGAAACAAAAGCGATCGTCATGATCGGTGAAATCGGGGGCGACCTAGAGATTCAGGCTGCCGAGTTCATCAAGCATAACATTACCAAGCCTGTCGTCGCGTTTATCGCGGGTCAAACGGCTCCTAAAGGTAAGCGTATGGGGCATGCCGGTGCGATTATCTCCGGAAGCGCCGGTACGGCACAGGAAAAAATGGCGGCACTTGAAGCGGCAGGCGTAAAAGTCGTCGTTTCACCTGCGGACATCGGTAAAGCCGTTGCGGAAGTAATGGGAAGATAATCATGATCCAGAGCTTCGAAGTTGCCAACATTCGCTGTGGAGGATGCTCTGCGACGATTACGAAAGCGTTAGAAGAAGCCGGATTCATAGAGGTCAGTATCGACCTCTCGTGCGAGCCTCGTAAAGTAACAGCAGAGATTGCCGACGAGGCGCAATCAGCACAGTTTAAAGCAATTTTAAGAAGTCTCGGTTATCCTCTGCACAATGAGGAAACGGGCTCTTTGGATAATGCCGCGTTGAAAATGAAAAGTTTCGTTTCATGTGCGATAGGTAAATTCAGTGAAGCAAAGGAGAAATAGATGAGCGTTATTATGAAAGCGCCGGAAAATACGCCGGTTTGGGTAAATACTCAACGCTGTAAAGCGTGTGATATTTGTGTATCGGTATGTCCGTCAGGCGTACTTGGAATGCGTTACGACAAAACGTCGACATTGGGTGCTATGATCTCTATTGATCACCCGGAAAGCTGCATCGGTTGTAATGAATGTGAACTTTCATGCCCCGATTTCGCGATTTATGTTGCGGACAAAAGCGAATTCAAATTCGCGAAACTGACTGATGATGCGAAAACGCGTCAAGCGGCGGTTATTGCCAACAACTATATGTCTTTAGATCAAGAAGGAGTGAAATAATGGCACGAGAAGTAATTTCTACAGGTAACGAATTAGCTGCACACGCGGCATTTGATGCCGGATGTGTGTTTTTCGGCGGATACCCGATCACTCCGTCTTCCGAAGTCATGCACGAGATGTCTGACCTTTTGCCGACTGTCGGTGGAAAATTCATCCAGATGGAAGATGAAATTGCCGGTATCTCGGTAGCGCTCGGTGCATCTATGTCCGGTGCAAAATCGATGACAGCAACCTCAGGGCCGGGGATTTCGCTTAAAGCGGAACAAATCGGTTTGGGCTTTATTGCCGAAGTACCGCTTGTTATCGTTAACGTAATGCGCGGTGGCCCTTCGACCGGTCTTCCGACACGCGTGTCACAAGCGGACATCGGTCAGGCACAATACCCGACTCACGGTGACTATGCATCGATCACATTGTGTGCGGGTTCACTCGAAGAGTGCTACACGCAAACGGTTCGTGCATTCAACTTGGCCGAAAAATACATGACTCCGGTATTCATGTTGTTGGATGAAACGGTCGGTCATATGCACGGTAAAGCGGTTCTTCCTGATCTGGAAGAAGTTAAGGCTTCTATCGTAAATCGCAAACGCTTCGACGGAAAACCCGAAGATTATCGTCCGTATGACGTTCCGATGAATACCCCTGCGGTACTCAATCCGATGTTCGAAGGATATCGCTACCACGTAACGGGTCTTCACCACGGTCCAACCGGATTCCCGACTGAAGATGCGGCACAGTGCCAGTTCAACATCGAACGCCTTGTCGGTAAAATCAACACCGTTGCGGCAGAAAACGACGGACTGGATGATGAAGCCGATTACGAAGAGTTTATGCTCGACGACGCGGAAGTATGTTTGATCGCGTACGGTTCAATCAGCCGCGGTGCGAAAGAAGCGGTTATGAAACTCCGTGCAGAAGGTATTAAAGCAGGTCTTTTCCGCCCGATCATGATTTGGCCGAGCCCCGCGAAGAAACTCAAAGAGATCGGTCAGAAATTCGACAAGATTTTCGTTACCGAGCTGAACATGGGTCAATACCTCAAAGAGATCGAACGTGTAACGGGACGCAGCGATTTCGGTACGCTTCACAAAGCTAACGGCCGCCCTATCGCGCCGCTTGAAATGGTAGCAAAAGTTAAGGAGATGTTCTAATGGCTTTCAATTACGATCAATACTTACGTGTAGATAAAATGCCGACACTCTGGTGTTGGGGTTGTGGCGACGGTGTTATCCTCAAAGCGTGTATCCGTGCCATCGAAAAAATGGGATGGGACATGGATAAAGTGTGTGTCGTATCCGGTATCGGCTGTTCAGGACGTTTCAGCTCATATATCAACTGTAATACGGTTCATACGACCCACGGTCGTACAGTTGCGTACGCTACTGGGATCAAACTGGCGCGTCCTGACGCCCACGTTATCGTTGTAGCGGGTGACGGTGACGGTCTTGCGATCGGTGGTAACCACACGATTCACGGTTGCCGCCGTAACATCGATCTGAACTTCATTTTGATCAACAACTTCATCTACGGGTTGACTAACTCGCAGATTTCTCCGACAACTCCGCAGGGTATGTGGTGTGTATCGGCGCAAAACGGAAACATCGATCCTACGTTCGACGCATGTAAACTCGCTATCGGTGCGGGTGCATCTTTTGTAGCGCGTGAGACGATGCTTGATCCGAAAAAACTTGAGAAAATTTTTGTAAAAGGGTTCTCTCATAAAGGTTTCTCGTTCTTTGACATTATGTCAAACTGCCACATTAACCTCGGCCGTAAAAACAAAATGGCCAATGCGATGGAAAACCTTGAATGGATCGACAGCATCACTACCCCGTTGAAAAAATGGGAAGCGTTGTCACCGGAAGAGCAGTTGAACAAATTCCCGACCGGCGTATTGCGTGAAGTAGAGCAGGCGGAGTATTGCGAGCTTTATGACATGGTTATCGAAGCGGCACAGGGCAAACGTGCGAAAATCACGCAAGACGATTTTGCGAAAAAAATCTAAGGAGAAACCATGAGACATACGATACGATTTACAGGCGTCGGTGGACAAGGGGTTCTTCTCGCCGGTGAAATCATGGCGGCAGCTAAAATCAAGATGGGCGGGCACGGCTTGAAAACAGCTACCTATACTTCTCAGGTTCGCGGCGGAGCCACGGTTGTTGACATTACGCTTGACGACAATGAGATTTTCTACCCGTACGCAAACGAAGGCGAGATCGATTTCATGCTTTCCGTTGCAGACGTGAGCTACCAACAGTTCAAAAACGGCGTTAAGCCGGGCGGTATTATCGTCGTTGAGCCGAATCTGGTTCACCCTACGGACGATGACCGCAAAAAATGGCACATAGTAGAGATCCCCATCATTACGATTGCCAAAGAAGAAGTCGGAAACGTTATCACCCAATCGGTTGTTGCGCTTGCGATTACCAACGAATTTACCGGTGTTCTTGACCCGGATACGTTGAAAGAAGTCATGCTGTCGAAAGTTCCTAAAAAAGTGCACGACGTCAACAACAAAGCATGGGATCTCGGTATCAAATACGCGAAAGAAGCGAAAGCCAAAGCGTAATCCCGTTTTCCCTCTCTTTTCCCGCTCAGGCGGGAGAAGTTCCCGCATACATGCATCTTCATTCTCCTCCTTATTTTCTATCTTTTGATAAAAGTGATATGACTGTTTTATTTTGTTTTTTTATTTAAATATTTTGTCTGAAAAGTGGACTTTTTAATTAAAATTAATTATAATATATGGACATGGTCAAAATAAAGGACGGTTATGCGCGAGTTCGAACACATGAGTTCTGTTATCGATGCTATCCGATTTGACAGAACTCTTGTCGATTTTTTTGAACGGCAACGCGACGCAATCCTCAATAAATGGCTTGATTACCCCGTTCTGAACGCTATCATCGACTCTTTGGGGTACAGCAAAGAAGACTATCACACCAAGATCGCATCGGGTGTATTCAATAATTTTTACAGAATTCTCTGCGGAGAGAGACAGCCGGGAGACTGCCCCGTCATGCGCTCCGTCGTCAATGAATTCTACGAAATGGGTCTGACCGTTGAAGACGTTTTTATGAGCTGTACGGCATTTAAAAATACCCTTCTTTTATTTCTGGACGACTACGGCGCTAGCGATATCAAAAAACATGCTGCGAATGTTATGATGGTTTTGGATCATAACGTGTACGGCGTCCTTTCCGTTTACAGTGAAATGAAATGCGCACGCGACGAGGAGCTGGCCTTCCGCAACCGTATTATCCAGGAAAATGTCCTCTATACCCGTACGGGGACGGACGGTGTCATCGTCGAGGTGACGGACGCATTTTGCAAACTGAGCGGTTACGATAAAAAGGAACTCATTGGCAATACCCATTCGGTATTCAAGCATCCCGATGTCGAGCCGAGCGTCTACAGCGGGTTGTGGGAAACGATCACCTCTGGCGAAGTGTGGAAAGGCAATCTCCCCAACCGGCGGAAAAACGGGAGCACCTTCATCACTACGGCCCGAATCGTTCCCGTCTACGATTCCGAGGGAAAAATCATCGAATATATGGCTTTCCGCAACGACATTACCTCCGATGAACTGGCGAAAATCGATCCGTTGACGGGACTGTATAACCGCAGGGAACTGGACGCTATTTTTCAAGACCTGCATATGAACGCGATAGCCAAAAATGAACCGCTCGCAATCATTCTTGCCGATATCGACCATTTCAAATCGATCAACGATACGTACGGGCACAAAGAAGGCGATGATGTGATCGTGCGCTTTGCCGGGCTGTTGCGTTCGTGTACCCGAAACAGCGACGTCTGTGCGCGGTGGGGCGGGGAAGAGTTTATCGTCTTTTTGCCCTGCACCGAGCTTAGTACCGCGTTCGAGATCGCCGAGCGGATACGTCAGGCCGCATTGAGCGATCTGCACATCGACGAGCATATCATCAGCTGTTCGTTCGGTGTAGCGGTGCTGGAAAAAGGGGAAACGACCGACGATCTATTCAAACGGGTGGACGGATACCTGTACCGTGCCAAAGAAAACGGCAGGAATCAAAGCGTGACGCAGCGGACTAATCCCTCTCTAAACCTATTTCACCTATAATGTCTGCAGGTACAACAGGTGATAGCTTGAGCCACAAACTCAAGAGGTAAAGTCCGGGCTGCTGTAGGACACGGTTTCATCTAACGGATGGCCACGGTAACGTGAGGGATAGTGCAACAGAGAGTAGACCGCCTCGCAAGAGGTGAGGGTGAAACGGCGGGGTAAGAGCCCACCAGTCTCATAGGCAACTATGGGAGCTATGTAAACCCAACCGCGCAGCAAGAAACAGATGGTTAGCGTCCTACATTGCTATTGTTTCGCTAGAGGCCCTGAGCGATCAGGGCAGTAGATTAATTATCGCCATATCCAGAACCCGGCTTACGTTGTGCCTACTCCCTATTTTAGGCTGTTTGAAAGCTTAGTGTGACCATATTGTGTCAGTACTATCAGCTAAACAAATTAAAGTCTTTTCCCAGATCAATTTTTCTAGAGTCAATGACACCTGCATAGTGCGTCAAAGTGATCTTCGGACTCGAATGACCCAGCAATCCCGCTAACTCGTTTATGCTCACGATTCCGTTTTGAAGCATCAGTGTTGCGAACGTATGACGAGCCGAATAAAGCTTCTGTTTCGGCAATCCGCACTTAGTTAAGAGGGAAGGCCAACGATGCCTGAACTTCGTTACGTCGTCGATCTCTCCGAAGAGAAATTCATGATCGCTTTTGATCTGCTTCAATTCGTCAATGACGAAAGCGGGGCAGGGGATTTTACGAATCGAATGTCGGGTTTTGGGTATATCGACACGCCCACGGGTACGAACCCGTTTAATATCGATCCAACCGTCGGATATATCACCCGCTTTTAGCCCTAAAATCTCTTCGGGTCTCATCCCCGTATGGAAAGCCAACATCAAATAGGGTTTCATGA
>NZ_JQGL01000056.1 GCF_000747095.1 Sulfuricurvum sp. MLSB | reverse complement strand
ACGCCTCTTCAGTATAAACCATGTAATCAACTGATGATGTGTCTTGATAGATTTCAAAACCATCTTCAACTAATCTAATTTGAAATGATCGTGATAAGTCCCCACTACGATATGGACTCGCTGATTGTATAATGATGAGAGCTTGTGTTTTTAACATCTCTAACTTCATCAATAAGTTTTTCTCTTGTTGTATTTTTCTTTTTTCATTCTTAAACGAATTAGAGTTTATATATTCTTGAAACTCTCTCTCTCGCTTTGTCATACCATTGTAATCTCGGTTTCATAATCATTGAAATGCTGATAAATAATTCTTGCTTTCTCATAGAGCGTGTTATCCGTTTGATTTGCTGATTCTATCTTATATACTTTTTCTGCTACTCGTATAATATCCCCTTGTGTAAATGGTAGGTTATCCTTTGTGCGTATCACGAACACATACTTATTCATTTTAAGTCCATTGACATCTTGTTGTGCAAAGTTGTCTTTCTTCACGAAACGATACTTAAACGGAACAGCACCCTCATAAGATACTGCTTCATCTACGGTTAATGGTTTGTTCTTTTGTAGATACTCGGCATTGACTGGATATTGTTCGCCACCGATTAGAAAGTCCATCATTAGTAATCACTCCTAATTTGTGTATCATGTAATTGGAAGTTATATTGATTGGTAAACAAGATACTTGCAGTCGCTTGCACAACCTTTGATAAACTTGCCTTATCTAATTGCCCACTCTCTAACAACTCGCTTATACCCTTACCTCGTGTTGTTAAAACTAATGAACATACACTATCAATAAACGCTTTACGGTATTGTATATCCTTTGCGATTAAAAACTCTACTTTAGGTCGTGATACTGGCATAATTGAATCCTTAATCACATTCATCATCAATTTAGTTAAGTATCTTAATGTTGCGTTAGCTTGTGTGCTACCACCTACACCGATTACCATATCAACACCTGTTTCGGCTCTTACATAATCCATTTTAGGAAATGGCATATGCTCTGTGAAGTCATACGTTGAGTTTACATCTAACGTGCTTGGATTAACTCCATATAATTCTGTAATCATTTTGGCTCTCCCTTTTAGTGTAAAGGAGTGAGGCTTAACACCCCACCCCATACAGTTAGTTTATTCAGTTTTTTTTTTAATTATTAAGATGCAGAAGCATCGTGGATTTTAACT
>NZ_JQGL01000055.1:4518-4682 GCF_000747095.1 Sulfuricurvum sp. MLSB | reverse complement strand
ACTGTTAATTTTTCTTTTAGTATTTTAATCAAGGGTGCTATCGCAACGTCCGTGAAACCGTATCGTTCTTTAAGGTTCTTCTCGGTCTTTTCAATGTCGACAGACACCACGATACTCTTAGCAAGTTCTTCATTTAAGAATAGTCCTAAGAGTTTCCCAACCTC
>NZ_JQGL01000055.1:0-4494 GCF_000747095.1 Sulfuricurvum sp. MLSB | reverse complement strand
TGGTATAAACCTCGATTTGAATGTTGTCCTCAACGAACATGTCAATCTCTTTCTTGGAAGCACTCAACACGAGTTCGTACTGCTGTTTGTCAATCATTTCACTTTCACCACCACTAAGGGTTGGTAGTTATCCATTTCCAAGTGCCACTCAACCACGTCGAATAGATGGGGTTTGTTCACCATCTTTTCATCAAGTTCTTCCTTAGTGTCCTCAATCTTCATGGGATAGATAATGCGGTATTGCGTATCTTTTTTCATGTGTTTTAAAAACGATTGCAACGTCATTTCATTCCACCTCAACCTTTGGATTTTCCAACATGCTGTTCGTGAAAGCCACGTAGTCTTTGTTAGGGCGTTTGAGCATGATGTCGCCCATCGCACCGTAGAACACACTTTTTTTAATCAGCACGTTTTTGCCCTTTAGAACGTTTTTTAATACGGTCTTGATACTTCTCTCATGTGGGGTTCTCTGAACGTCCTCTAAGGCTCTCTTGACGATGTTAGCCATGTTTAACACGCCCTCGTCTTTCATTTCCTCGTGCTTGATGAACACGATGGGAGTTTTGCCGTAGTAACGTATGCTCGTCCCAATGTTGATAACCCTCACATCTTCCCTCAGTATCTTGCCGTTGTTGTTGGGGTACACTTGGTATGACACCATGAGGTTTGGTTTGTCAAAGTCCACCTGTTCTTCTCCCATGTAAATCTTTAATAGTCTTGTAATCTTCTCTTGCTTTACTGCCGTTGTTTCATTCAATGTTGTTCTCTCCTTTCATTTTCTATTCCCCTTTAAAGTTGAATAATGGTTTAAATATTTCATAAGATGATAAATATGGTTCAATGTCTTTCAAGATGGTTTCAATACCTTTATAGGCTCTTGGTGATTCATCTAATGTGTTTTGGTTAATCGTAGGTGAAATAACATTCTTCATATCCTCTTTATAAGTTTCTAAATCAAGTTCTGCAAATGCTCTTGTTCTGCTTAATACACGTCCAGCACCATGAGGTAATGAGAAGTTTACATTTTCAGTATTTGAAGAAACACCAACAATAATCCCATCTCTCATATTTATTGGTATGATAACACGAGTTCCATGATTTGCATTTATTGAACCTTTTCGTAATATCATTGTCCCATCTTCTAAAAACTCAACATAATTATGTATCGTGTTTATCATCGTTCTTACAGTTACATAATCTTTGTTTATTGAGCATAGAGTTGTATAAACATCTCTCAATATTTTTTCCCTATTCATTCTTGCCACTTCTATGGTTTCAGTTAATTCTTTTTTATACAATTCAACACCATAAATATTTAAGTCAAGATATGGTATAGGTTCGATAATAAGTTCTTCTTTCTTTTTCTTAATATATTTTTGTCTTTCTTTTGGTTCTATCAATTCTAATTCTTCTTTCGATACTGAATGGTATCTATATTGAAATTGTTGCTTTGCTTCTTCATAATGTTTTTTAAATACCATTCCACCTATTGAACGACTACCGCTATGAACCGTAATAAGCGTGTCTTTGCCATTAGTTCCTATCTCAACAAAGTGATTCCCATTTCCTAATGTTCCATAATCGGTTAGACTTCCACCATCAAGTCTTTTATTGACACGAATAATGTCTTTTGCAATCATTGAGAATGTCTTTAGATCCTTATTTGATATAACAATATCATTTAACAAATAAGATGTCATTCCGCAACCAATATCAGCAGAAACAAATGTAGGCGGTACAAGATTTTTCTTTAGTGTCATTGTGAATCCAACAGGAACATCTTTTCCTTTATGAGCGTCAGCCATTAACACAACAGTTTCTCCATCAAATAATGTCTTATTTTCTTCTATCATTTTATTTACTTCATCTACTAATCCATCTTCTAATAGTGAAGCCTTTACAATTAAATTAGTTCCCATCATTTTCTCCTTTCAATCTTCCATATCCTTTTAATTGTTGGTTCAAATCGTAGACGTATCTTGCAATGTGCTTGAAAGTCTTGCACTCAATAACCGTTTGTGGTTCAGGTTCAAACACGAAACCGTCCACGTACCAACCCACACTACCTGTAACCCTGTTGATGATTGCCTTGCCTTTCTTAACGAAGTTTATCACCCCATACTTGATTTCTGGATTGTTGCCATCGTAAACATTGATAGAGTCCGTAAAGTTGTTGCTAAGTCTGATGTACGTAACACCGTTAAGATACGTGTACTTGTTCTCGTCAGTTAGGTTTGCTTTAGTTTGCTTGTTCATTGTTCATCTCCTAAAATAGTTTTCTAAAAATCTCAACTAAAACGTTCACAACAATGCTATTTCCTGCGAGTTTATATGCTTGTGTATCGCTTACTTGGGATAAGATGATGTCAATATCAGTTTCACTTACGTCCATAAGTCTTAGTGCTTCTCTTGGAGTAAGTTTCCGGATTCTAAATAGCGTTACCCCATCACTTCCCACAATATAAGTTTTTCCATCAATCACTTGAATATAATTTTTTGATTGCAAATTAGCAACAATAGTTTTTACTTTTTCTACAATTCCAATATCGTTGCCACTTGTTTTAATGGTTTGGATCATTCCCTTTTGCACTACACCACGTTTTTGATGTGGACGGTTGATATACACGCCATCTCCATCGTGTGCTTCCGTGCTTCCGGTATAGCAATATAGGGTTCAACTACCTTGAATCTTCCATCGGATAATATTGTTGGTGATATTTCACTTTGTGGTTGCCTCTTAAATCTATCACTTGAATGTGTGTCAATTATATAAGGTTCTAATACGTAATTGCTTTCGGGTCTATCGAGTTTTGTTGTAATAGTTCGTGAAACTTTATTGCCATCAGTTAAACCATCAATGAACTTGTCTTTTCTATTGTAGTTAACAACCTCTTTTATCATTTGGTTAATAAAATTTTCATTAAGATAATATTTTTCATCTACTTTATCTTCCAAATAATCTTTCAATGATTTTACCAATTTTCTTGGTTTAGGGAATTCATAATAATATTCGCCAAGAATGGATAGGATAAATACTCTATCACGATTTTGTGCAACTTCGTAATCTTTAGCATTTAAAACATCACTATATGATGTATACCCTAATTTTTCAAGTCTTAATTGTATTTCTCTCCAATCCTTAGCAAATGACTGACTAAATAATGCCCTCACATTCTCCATCAACAATACCTTAGGTCTTTCATCATGAGGGGTTTTTTCTATGGTATCAAGAAACACATAACCATAGTTTGACCTACTACCCTCAACCATTCCTCTTTGATGACCAGCCAACGATATGTCCTGGCAAGGGAAAGACCACGTGCAAATATCAATATTTTTCGGGAATCTATCGAACGAGCCTATGCCACCATAGTTTTTATGTGTTCCATGTAATTTATCATATACTCTAATAGCATATTTATCAATCTCGCTATACCCCACAACATCAACATTAACACCTAAACGCTTTAATGCCATAAATTGACTACCATAGCCTGAAAACGCTTCAAATAATTTTATAGGTTTATGCTTAAACTTAAATTCTTCATGCAACATTTCAAATATATTCATTACCAACAACCATGCCATTCTATAACTTCATCTTCGTTGTATAATCTTCCACCATCAGGGAACATTACAAAATATTCTTTTGTAAATTGATGGATCTGTGTGATAATTCCTATTTTGTTATCATGCGTTTTCACAATGTTCCCAAATTTATATTGCATTTTTTTAGGTTCTTCTTTTTCTTTAACTATATGAGATACCCTATCAAGAACAGGTCTATAAGAGTAATCAAAAACCAATGTTTCATAAACCTCTTCTTTATTATCTCCTTGTCTTACTGTTGTAACCCAAACTTTAGCCTTTACGATTTCTCCACCAATTACATTATGTTCCCAATCAATTATTTCAACCTTTTTAATTTCGTTTTTAATATTAGCATTTGCCACTTTAATTGCTTTTAAAATACATTCTGTTCCATTCATAATCTTACTTCCCCTCTCCTAATTTTAATGTTGATGTATCACCAATCATAACCTTTTGATTGACCTCTTGAGTTACCACACGTTTATAGATTTCGATGAAGTCTTTTCTCACGTAGGGTATGTCATCGGTCATGAGGTTCTTGAAACGGCTTCTAAGTTCTTTGAGCGAGTTCGCACAAGCCTCTTTGCCATCACCCTTAAGTTGTTCAGTTGTAGTTTCGATGTCATAACGGTTTCGCTTTAAGAGACCGTAGGTCAGTTCCCACGCTTCCTCACCGCTTGGCTCTCTCAATAACACCATGTCTTTCATGTGCTGTATCAAATGCGTAGGTGATTGAGGCGGATAGATGTTGTTCATGCAGTAACTTTTAATGAGTTCCTTAAACGTGTTGTCGTCAAGGTTTTGCAACGCCTCATACCACACGCTAACCACAAGTTGATTATCCAAGTCCACCTTGAAGTTCACGTAAAATGCGTTCAATGTTTCCATCATCGAAGCAAATAC
>NZ_JQGL01000054.1 GCF_000747095.1 Sulfuricurvum sp. MLSB | reverse complement strand
CTTAGAGGGAATGTTCCGCCTTGTAATCGTTTGCCGTTTGAACCGCCGTATGGAGTTTTTGGGCCAATTCAGGCATTTTTACATAGTTCGTCCAAAGGGTATCCTCGACAATATCATGAATTTCGGACGCGATTTCAACCGCCAGACGTTTGAGTTTGGCAAGCTCTTTTTTGTGATCGATCTCTTCGGACATCATAGGCTCCTTGTGTTTGTGGTTTTATTGCATAAACCGTTCGCTGTCACAGCGAAAACGAATAGATATTTTCAAATTTAACGCTGCGCGGCTCGCCGAAAACCATATGCATAAACGTCCCTTTTTGCTGGAAATGGTATTTTTCGAACAGTGCGACCGCAGGGACATTGCTCATCGGGACATCGGCAAGCACTTTTTTAAGCCCGCGGAAGTACAAAACGCCCTGCATCATTTTCTCGGCCTCTTCCTCGTGACCTGCGCGGCACTGCCACGGCCCCAGATAGACTCCGCGCGCATTGATGACGCTGGAGTGCTGGAACGCATTGGGAAGGGCGAATTTGAGCGAACTGTTGCGCTCCATCTCACCCTCCATAAATCCCATCCGATCTTCACCGAACGTCTCGTAATCGATACGACGGATCGTCGCGTCGAAATTGCCGCTGTCGAGTTCTTTGGCCTGCGCGTTGGTGAAGCTGAAAGGCGGCACTTTCCCGACGTTGAGAAACCGCCCCACCTCCATCACGCTCTCAAATCCGTAACTCTCGAAAAAACCTTTTAACTGCGGGTCGGCATGCAGATACAAAGACGGATTTTCGTTCTTGAGCGTTCCGAAAAGTGTGTCAAAAAGACGCCGCCCGATCCCCTGCTTCTGATGGCTGGGCTTGACCATGAAGTATTTGATCATTGCCGATGATTCGAACGGAACCGCCATCACCGCCCCGACTAGTACCCCCTCATCGTACGCGCCGTAGCACAGATGCGGGGCGTGCATCATCATAAGTTTGACGTGGTAGCCGTCCAGCAGCCATCCCGTCTCTTCGGCGATTTTGGTCAGTTCGGCCACGTCGGCGTATTTGAGCCACCCTATAAACATACCGCTTCCTGATAGAGGGATTTGAGCTCGTACGTCTCCAATACCCGCTTGCGCGCGGTGACGATCTCACGGATTTTCGGCAGAAGGTCGCGCAACACGCCGCTCTCGGCGCTGATCCCCATGCGACCCAGATGATAGCGGATCGTTGCGCTCCCCGAGTGCTTTCCGATCGGAAATTCGCGTACGCTTCCGACCTCTTCGGCCTCGTACGGCTCGTACGCGTGCGAATCTTTCATCATTCCATC
>NZ_JQGL01000053.1:3355-5672 GCF_000747095.1 Sulfuricurvum sp. MLSB | reverse complement strand
TAATGCACATTATCGCTTGTAATGTAATTGATAGATACTCCTGAATTGTTGTAAATAGAATTAAGGCACCGCTTGCGTACGCTTGTCATTTTACCACCTAACCACATTACGAAAATATCCATGGCTATTTACTTTTATAGATTTCTTTTTGCTTGACTGTTAACTTATATTGCTCGATTCTAGGCATCTTCTTTAATGTTTGGCTTCCCAAATGTACTACAACTGAATTACAAATCAAAGCGTGTTTTAACCCTTTTTCTCTTAATTTGTCGGCTGTGGCATTATCTGAATACCAAAAATTGACGAACTCAGGAAATAAACCTAATTTTTTCATCGCTTTGTCGGTCATGGCATAACACCAACCGGAAAATTCTTTGCCTATTCCATATCCTTCATAAACTCCGGTTTTATTCTTATGTGCAATCGGACACATAGGACTTACTGAATCATAATGCTGTAAAGCTTCTTCCAAATAAAATAACCAGTCTTCTTGAAAGTTCAAATCGTTATTGCAAAAAACGTAAATATCTGAAGGTGCTATCTGATAACCAAAATTCAAACATCTGTTGTAATTGAAAGGAAAATCATAATTGTAAGTTTTGCACCGCTCGAACACTGTTTTAGTTCCTTCTAACACGATTATATTAGCGTTTGATGTTTCATTGCAACTATCAATTGCTTGCTGTGTCATTCGCCTTAATTCAAAGCTTATGGCATTACTTACGATTATTACTGTTGTCATGTGGTTCATTTATCGTATTGATGTGGAATGTGCATAACGTAATACTCCGGTGTTTTGATGTGTTCAAAGTCTGGAAATTCTTTCAATAGGTCTTTTATAAATTCCCAGTCATGAGCGTAGCCCTTTTTCCATCTTGACTTACCTTTTTTATGACAGATACTCGATGTTCCACAATGTCCCATCTTCAATGTACATGCCCTTTCTTTTCGCTCTTTAAAAAACGTATAATCATTGAAAACTACTAAGTCTTTAGTTAACTGCTCTGAAATTATCTGTAAATGATTTTCACCCCAATAATCATCTGTATCGAGGTAAATGATGTATTTTCCTTCTGAGTGTTCAATACCTACATTTCGAGGCGTTCCGGAAAATGTCGGACACTTCGGAATAGTTAAAATATTAACCCGCAAATCTTTGTACTTTTTTATTTCTTCAATTGTAGTCTTGCAGCCGTCAGAAATTACAATCAATTCCCAATCTGCGAAAGTTTGGTTTATGACCGATTGTACGGCTCTGTGAAATTTTGATATTCTATTTGTTGCTGCATCTCGATAAACATCGAGATATGATGGCATAATTATACTAATCATTCTTATTCATTTGATTGTAAAGTTCCTCACTGATAAAGTCTATTTCGTGTCTGCAATTATAACCACCTCTTTGGATAAAAAATGGAATTCCTGGTATTTTACCCTGCCATTCTTCACTATTCCAATCTTCAGCATTTTCAACGGTAAATACCTGCCCTGCTCTTTCTAAACAAAAATCTCTCGTAGTATTAATCGTATCACCGGAATAAACGAAGTGTTTTAGGTCTAATTGCTAACTCATTATCGACTAATATTTCTTTGTACCCTTTTAGAAATCCATCAAAACTTTGTTTGCCTGCAATCTGATTCAAAGTATATTGTTTCAACTTGTCTTTTACTTCAGGCATTGTTGCCAACGTGTCTAAAAAAGAACCCGCTACTATTTTTGATTCTGCTAAAGTTTTCCCGATTTCAATACCTAAAGCCTGTTCTAAGTATGCAAAGTTCTTTAATAAATCGTCTATTTTGTTTTCTGCAAAGCCCAAACCTTTGTAATATGTTCCGGTCATGGCCACTACTTGCATACTCTTTTCTGCGAAGTCTTTCACAAAAGGAATCATATCTGATTCTTTGAACTGCTCCATCACTAAATCAATTTTCCGTATGCCTCTGATGTTTTTAGTATCAAATACTAACTTTCCGTCAACTGTCTTGAAAATTGATGCCGCTTCGCTCAAAATTAATTTCAATAGGTCTTTCTCCAATACTTTCAACTCAGCCGCTGTTAAGTCGTGGAGATGTTCTATTAACTTTTGCCGCTTTTTAATCAGCTTTTCAAGATTTGTCATACTTCAAATGTATTTCGTTTTGCTTTATCGGACACCATTCCGGAGTTATCGGAGTATCATTATGTTCCTGAATGTAATTATTTGGATATTCTGAAAAACCACAATTATAACCTATATCCATGTCATTAGTTCGTAAGGCCGGACAATCTCTACATTCGCTTATGGTTATTGTTATCATAGTTCAAATATTTGTCAAT
>NZ_JQGL01000053.1:2806-3315 GCF_000747095.1 Sulfuricurvum sp. MLSB | reverse complement strand
CATATTCTATCTTATCAAAGATATTACCGAAATTAGCCCATAATACAACGTCTTTCTCAGGTGCTATATCCATTGAGATAATCATTGCCACTTCTTCACTTGTCTTGCCCTCAAAAGGATTGAAACGATTCTTTGCGATATACTTCATATATGCAATTTCATCATCTTCATACATTATACGTGCAATATCATCATAGATAGACTGCTTTATATTTTGCGCCCCTGATATTTTATCAACCTTTTCAAGGTCTGAATATAAATCTGCTATTGATTTCAATTTGAAGTCTTTGCCAAACGAATACGAGTAATTGAATCCTTTTCTATCCGAAAACTCCGTTATATCGGCAATGGTCTTTATACAGAACTCCCAAAACAAAGCATAATGTTTAGCCAACGGATAAAGCGAATCGTAAACACTCTGCAAGTCGATATTCTGTCCTGTTGCTGTGTCCGCTATTTGTTTATTTGAATAAATATCTGAATTGTAAACGGCTTCTTTTGCTTGTGCT
>NZ_JQGL01000053.1:0-2799 GCF_000747095.1 Sulfuricurvum sp. MLSB | reverse complement strand
ATCATTTCGTCTTTGTTTCGAGGTAGCTTCATCGTTATCGCATCCTGAGCCGATGTGACTATTTGTAAGCCTGAGCCTCCACATGAAGGACATTTTTCACCGTCTATCAAATATCCGTTCGTACAGTCAATATTAGAACATTCCTCAATATACTGGGCTTTCTGCGGAAATGCGTGTAGTGCCATTGTCAAATCAAACTCAGAATTTGCTTTGATAGTTTTTTCGAGTATAGGTACGGCTTCGGAATAATACGACATAAAAATAGGACTTACTATTTTGCGTTCTTTCTTGTAACCTATTTGCCTGGCAGGAACGTAACCTAATTTGTAAGGTGTTGGAAAGTAAACCCTATAAATTTTACCGTTTATTTTCATATAAACAGTTTCATTATCAGCCGGCTCGTATTTCGTGTCAACTACTAATGTAGGTAATTCATCGTTTTTCAACTCAAATACTTTAATAGCCCTGTCCATGCCGTAATATGTCCATGTTTTTACATCTTCTTTCTGTGCTACTATCAAATATTGAAGTACATTATTGATATAATTGTAATCTACTGCCATTTCTGAACTTACCTCAAAAGGATAGGGCTTCACATCTTCTTTCCATTCGATTACGAGAAAACTGTTAGGGTCAACAAAATTCAATTCAATTACCCTGTCTAAATACTCGTCAAGTGATTCGTTACCGTAAAACCCCCAAAGGATTTTATTAAACTTTTCCTTTTCTTCTGAATTGTCAAAGGTTAGTATTTTTCGGGCTGCGTTGGAACGTGGAATCTTATAACAAGGCTTCATCAGGTTTTCGACAATCGTATTCGTAATGTGTTTTGTTATCTTCTTACGTTGTTTAAACATAATCTCATCTTCTCTCCGTTCAAAGCGTAACATCATTTCATCTAATCCCTCACCTGTAGTCAGGGCTTGGTATAATTTAGCTTTCTCGATTGTTTCCTTGTAAGTAGCGTGAAATTTGCCGCTCAATACTCTTATAAGTTCTTCCATGTCAATATATTTTTCTCAAAGATAATTTATCTTATATGTTTTTCAAAGTTTGTCAATAAAAAATAGTCTAAAGCATTGCTGTAATTTCCGTTTTTCCTTATGCCTGACTCAGTATGAAACATCTTTTCGTTCTTTGAACCTATTTTTATATTCTTCAAATCTGCTATTAAATCAGAGCATTCCGGATTAATAATTACTTTTTCCAAAGCATACTTCACTACTCTATTATGGTCAGGCATAAACATATGAGGAATTTTTTTTGTGGATATTTTCCTAAACTGTTTTATGTCTATTTCTTTTGATTTCAGGTCGTTTGTATAAAGTACTCCGGTTTTGTCTAACTCCGCTGTGTCTGTTGTTGTGCCTTCTTCATGAATATAAACAAACTTATCTATTACGTAAATTTTAAGATAGGTATAAACTCCGAAGTGATTACTCACAGCAATATGTTCAATCCCTTCCGGTGTTAAAGTTTGAATTTGGTTATCTGTTATCTGATAATACAGACCTTCGAGATTATTAAAATAGTAATCACAGGCATATCCTATCAAATCACAATATTCATCGTGCTTGGCGTTCGGAAACGCTTTTATCTGCTCAATAAAACTATCATTCCAGTTCCCTTTAATTAAAACAACTCTACCGGATTGAACTTTAGGTGCTGCCGTTTGTACCCTTGCTGTTTTCCCCTCGCTCACTAAATGGCTTTTGATTTTTACAGCGTTTAGTTTTGTTTCATTATTCAATAGCTGAATAAGTGTTTCCCCTGTGGCTTTTGGCTCTATAAACACTCTTGAAAGTCCTGAAACATTATGAAGTAAACAATACTCAGGCGTGAACTTCATTACTTCCGGCATCTCCATGTGTTTGTCCGTAGCATGTTTGATGTAAAGCTTATTATTTCCGTACCCTGCTACCATGAATCCAGTAGGGTCGTTATCAGTATTTTTAGTGTATGCTCCATCAATCCACAAGTCCCATGTTACCGCTGGTAATTCTGTTTGTATCTCAAACCATTCCGATTTAATGATTCCACCTTCTTCGGGATATGGTCTTTGTAAATACTGACCTGAGTAACTATACGTCCCCAATAGTTTTTTCCTTTTTTCAAGTTCTTCTAATGGTAGTCTTTTCGGGTCCAAGAGTCCATCTGTGTATAACTCACCTTCACCGACTGCAGGCAAACAAATGTGCTTTATGTTTAATCCTAATTCAAGTAAATGTCCTGTCGGATCTTCTTCATGAAGTCGCTGCATCACTAATATCGTAGGTGTTTTTGTTTTATCCCTTTTCCTGTCAGGAAGCGTTGTTGTTATGTATCTATTCGCTCTATCTCAGTTCCCGAACTAATCCTACCACCTGCTTGTATTGTTTCAAAGAAGTATTCTGTCTTTTTGTTATATTCGATTGCCCCGAAAATTCCTACGTGTGCATCTGAATTTAATACCAACATGCTTTTCCTGACAAAGTTTTCAGCCAATGCAGCGGAATAAGACGAATTTAATACAAATGTCGAAGGGTCGTTAGTAATTAACCATGCAGGCCACAATATCGAAACGATTGTAGATTTCGACATTCCTGGCGGAATATTAATTATTATATAGTCTTCGTCAAGTTTTTGCTTGTTAAGAATAGCATTCCCGACTCTTTGAAGTTCGTTACAAAGGTATTCGATATGTTTTGAGAGAATTAAAGGGTCTGGAGATACCAAAGGCCAAAAGAACTGAAAGTACTCATAGAAACTGACCTTTAAATCCCTTCTAAGTTCTTCCATCACTTAATTACTTCACGTTTT
>NZ_JQGL01000052.1 GCF_000747095.1 Sulfuricurvum sp. MLSB | reverse complement strand
CTCCGATGGCGGCCACTTCTTCAGGGCTGATACCGAGTTTTTCACACAATTGCGCCGCTACCGACTGCTTGTCTTTGACCCCTTGATACAGATGCTCGATTCCGAGCTCTTTGGCACGGTGTTTCACAATAGCCGAATCCCGCCCCGTAATAATCGCGGCGTGATGTCCCATTTTGAGCCATGCCTTGATGGCAAAACCGTCTTTGACGTTAAAATTTTTCAGTTCGACGCCTTCGGAAGTGTAGATGATTTTTCCTTCCGTCATGCATCCGTCAACATCGAGAATCAACAACCGGATCACAGCACCCCTTTGGTGCTTGGAATACCGGCACGTTCGTTGACGCTCAAAGCTCTTCGAAGGGCAACCGCAAGAGATTTGAATGCCGCTTCGACGATGTGGTGTTTGTTTTTGCCGCGCTGCATGACGATGTGTGCCGTAATGCCGGCATTGAAAACAACGGCCCGAAAAAATTCTTCGGCAAGTTCCGCATCGAATCCGCCGATTTTTCCGCATACGTCTACTTCGTATACCAGATACGGACGGTTGCTGAGATCAAGATCGCAGCTGACAGCGGCTTCATCCATGACGATAACGGCACTTCCGAACCGTTCCACTTTTTCAATCGGGTAGATCGCTTCGCGAAGCGCCTGTCCCAGAACGATTCCGATGTCTTCGACACTGTGGTGATCGTCAATGTGAACATCTCCCGTACAGGTCACGGTAAGGTCCATCAACGCATGCTTGGCGAAACTTTCCAGCATATGATCCATAAAACCGACTTTTGTCGAAATACTGCTTTTGCCCTCTCCACGGAGAGTCAATGAGAGGGTGATATCAGTCTCTTTTGTGGTACGCTTTTTTTGGATCATCCTATTCCCTTATGATAAACGAGCCTTGAAAATAGCCCCGTGATATGAAATCGCGCGCTTCCGCTTCACTCTTGAATCCGCCGAGCCATACGCGAAATAGTCGTTTGTTATTATACTCTGTATCTTTGATAATTGCGCTATAGCCGTTGAAGCTCGCGTATTTTTGTTTGGTGATCATGGCCCCTTCAAATCTCTCGAACGAGCCGATCTGGACGAAAAACGACGTCAGAACCGATTCTCTCGGCCCCTTCGCCATGCGCGCCATATCGATAGAGCGGACACCTGTGGGTTCAAACCCCAATACTTCCAGCGTGACCGGAGCGGTTCCCGTTCTATCGACGCCGATCTGCTTTGCCGCCGCCAAAGAAAGATCGATAATACGCGTTTCGACAAAAGGACCGCGGTCGTTGATTCGAACAATCGTTTGCGCGTCGGTTTGCGTGTTTGTTACCCGTACGACCGTATTCATCGGCAGCGTTTTATGCGCAGCCGTCATCGCATACATGTCATACCCTTCGCCGTTTGAGGTCGATTTTCCGTGAAAATCGGGGCCGTACCAGCTTGCCATACCGCTGAATGTATCCCCAACCCGCACAACGGTCGGATAATACTCTTTTCCCATTACGCTGTACGGGCGCATCGTTGCGTGCAGCTCGCCGTTTTTTTTGTAGATGTTCGACGAAGTCATCGCCAGCTTCTCTGAAGGATATTTCTGTGAAGGTTTGGGCTGATAGCTGTACGAACCGTTTTGGGTCGTACACCCGCCGATCAGCAATACCAATCCGGCCAAAAGAATTTTAATCGTCAACCTTTATCTCCTCACCTTCTTTTAAAACATTCGATGCGAAAGGATTTTTCGCTTTAATTTGTTCAATGGTCATATTATACAGTTCGGCGACTGAAGCAATGGTTTCTCCCAGTTTGGCCCTATGAAATTTGGTATTTTTCAAATAAGGCTTATTGATAGGAATCCGGACATTGCGGTTTTTGCCTATGTCGCTGTCGATACCGATCATATTCTCACGCATGATCGAGCCTGAGGGAACATTGTAGCGTTTAGAGAGTTGCGCTATCGTTTCGCCCGATTTGACCCTGTGCATGACAAAATACCCTTTAAGATCGCGCGTACGAAACTTTTCGCGGAAAACGTTCAGCTTGTCTTTGGGAATGTAGATGGGATACGATTCCTGATTGGGAGGCGTGACCCCTTTTTTAAGGTGGGTATTGAGTTTGACAAGATTGTTTTTCGGCATTTCCAGCACCGCCGCGATAGTGTCGATATCCTCTCCTTCGGGAAGATAAACGGTCGCTATCGGATTTTCATGTTGTGATTCGAGCAGTGCGTCGTATTGGATTTCGGACAAAAAAACTTCATCGGTCGCCAGCAGCGCCAGCGATACGACATTGCGAAGGTATTTCCGGGTCTCAGGCGGAAGATAGCCCCGCTTTGGATCGGTCAGGACGCGCACGTCGGTCGTCCCCGCTTTTCGGATCGCTTTGTAAAGCCTTCCTTCTCCGCAATTGTAGGCAAGCAGCGCCAGATACCATTTTCCGAACATTTTTTTGAGCATACTCAGATAGGTAATGGCAGCGCGGGTCGATTTGATATGATCGCGCCGTTCGTCAACGAACTGGTTTACCGCCAATCCGTGCAGCCTTCCGGTCTGTTCCATAAATTGCCACAATCCCGCCGCTCCGCGTGACGAAGAGGTACTTACCTCCAAACGCGATTCGGCAAGAGCTACAAATAAAAACTCTTTGGGAAGATCAGACTGTGCGATCAGGGAGGAGAGCATCGGAATGAATACATCGGCGTTATCAGCTGAATCGGCAAAACCGTCCAACTGGCATTCGCGCCGTTTTTTAGTGTAAGAATCGTGCAGATAAGGATCGGAGAGATACGAAGCGGGAAGATCGAAATGACGCAAAACTTCGATTTTTTTACGATCGGAAGGGTCAAATCCGACCCCATACGCATACAGAGGAAGAATCACCATCATCGCAAGAATCGCTTTCATCATCCCTCCTTCACTTACGCTTATCCGAATCTAAACAGCGTTTTCGCGTTCGAGGTCGTCAGCGCTTCGACCTCTCCGGGCGGCATTTCCAGCAGCTCGGCCATTTTATCGGCAACGTATCGGGTATAGGCGCTCTCGTTTCGCGTCCCGCGGTGTGGATGGGGAGTCAGATAGGGGCCGTCTGTTTCGATAAGAAGTCTGTCACGGGGGATTTTAGGAAAGACGTTGATCAGTTTTTTGGCGTTCTGGAACGTCACGACCCCCCCGATTCCGAAATAGAACCCCTCTTTTGAAAGGGATAGAAGCTCTTCGTCGGCGTTATAGCAGTGCAGCACGCCGCCGACTTCACCGGCATTCTCTTCGAGCAGTACCTTCTTGGCGTCGTAGCTCGCATCGCGGATATGGATGATAAGCGGCTTGTTCACTTTCTTGGCGAGGCGTATCTGCATCCGAAAAACATGGTCTTGCCGCTCTTTTTCTCTTAGTTTTTCCTCGTCGGTCCCTTCGAGACGGAAATAATCCAGGCCGCATTCGCCGATGGCGACACATTTGGGATGAGCCGCATAGCGCTCGAAATCGACCGATTCAAAGGTTTCCATATCGTAAGGATGCACCCCGACGGCAAAATAAACGTCGTCGTATCTCTCGCTAAGTTCAACGGCGCGCTCCAGCGTCCCCGGATGTGCACCCGGGATAATGAATTTATCGATTCCCGCCATCCGGGCACGCTCCATCATCGCATCGAAATCGTCGACATAGCGCGCATCGTCAAGGTGAACGTGGGTATCGATGATCATGCAATCCCCTGTGAACGTTCAAACAATTCTTTGGCAAAGCGGGTCGCTTCATCACTGATCCCCTCGCCGCTGATAATACGCGCGATCTCTTCGATCCGCTCCGCGGCGGAAAGTTCGCGCACGCGGCTTTCATCGTCTTTGTAAACGAGAAAATGCTGCTCGCCCATCGAGGTTAGCTGCGGCTGATGGGAGATCACGAATATCTGATATTTTTTGGAGAGGTGGCGCAGTACTTTGGCAACGCTCATCGACTCTTCACCGCTCAGATTCGCATCGATCTCATCGAGCATCAGTACCCCTCCCGATCCTTGCATTGTCTCTACGCCGAGCGCCAGCAGCGCCAGACGGAGTCGGTTGAACTCTCCCGAACTAAGCTTGTCAAGCTTCGTCCCCGAAAGCCCCAGTACCGCTTTGTCCGTTCCGTAAAGATGAGGTTCGCACATTTCAAGTTCCAGCGTCGCATCCCGCAGGTACAGCATCGACAGATACCCGTTAAGGTGCTCGCGCATCTCGTCCAAAGCGCTACGACGGCGCAATGAAAGCTCCTTTGCCAATCGTTCAAGCTCCGTTTTCAACACGCCGATTTTCCGGATCAGCTCTTCTTTGGAATGCTCGATTGTCTCGTACGATTCCAGTTCTTTTGCTTTTTGTTCACGGTATGCCAGAGCCTCTTCGATACTTCCGTAGCGACGTTTCAGATCGGAGATTTGCTCGATCCGATCTAAAACCTGTTCGACATCGACTTCGGCCAACTCTTCCATCCGTTCCGTCGAACTCTCGAAAATATGACGCAGCTCGTTCATCGCATCATCGAAAAAAGCGCTGTCGGCTTCCAAAAGACCAAGCGCCGAACTCACATGAGACTCATGGGCAAAAATCGCCTCGGCCTGCTGAAGCGCTTTTTCGATCTTCTCTTTTTTCGAAAGCTCTTTTTTAATGACCGAAAGCTCTTCATCTTCGCCGATGCGGGGTTTGATCGAATCAATCTTGCCGATTTCGTACGCGGCAAACTCTTTTAGCTCCGCCAGCCGTTTTTCCTGATCTTCGATTACCCGTAGTTCTTCGGAAGCGGATTTGTATTCGGAAAATTTCCCGGCATAGTCTTTTAACGCGTTCGTATGTTCGGGATGAAGAACGGCTAGACGTTCGTCGATGCGGCGAAGAAGTGCGAAAGGTTCGAAATCGCTATAGTCTTTGAGGCTCAGATGACGCAGATACGCGCTGCTGATCGATTCCATCGATGCTCTTGGGGTACTTTGGCTGTTGATAAAATAACGGGTCTTTTCTTTTTTAACCTGACGGAAAATATTAGAGGCTTCGTTGCCGATGCCGTACGCATCTTCATCGATCTGCCAGCAAACGCTTGACTCGCAAATCTGGGCATCGACGTTGTCAAGTCCCACAGACGAGAGGATTGAACGCATCAGTATGGATTTTCCGCTTCCGCTAGGCCCCGTAAAAACGACCAATCCCGGATGAAACTCCATTTCCGCTTCTTTAAAGGTCAAAAACTCTTTGAGATAAAAACGTTCGATCACCGATTAATTCCCCCATCCCAGTTTTTCTTTGAGGACGTCGAAATAATTGAATTCCTTACGGTGTATCAGGTGCGCTCCCGAACCTGCCAGCTTGATATTGACGGTATCGTTTTCGGTGATCTCGATCATGTCCTGCCCGTCAATGATCACCAATGCGCTGGCGTCGGGAGTTTTCATTTCTATTTCGAAATGCCCCGGCAAAATAACGGGGCGCTG
>NZ_JQGL01000051.1 GCF_000747095.1 Sulfuricurvum sp. MLSB | reverse complement strand
TCATAACGTCCGAATCGCTCGAAGCATATGCCGACGTTGCCCTCTTGGACAAACTCCACGTTGCGATCAAACGGCGTTTTTTGGAACGCAATTTTCAGCTTACCTATGCGCGTTTCAGCCAAAACGACGGTGCCATCCGGCTCTCCATCCGACTCGACAACGCAACGATCACACCCCAAAAAATCTTTTTCCCGCTTCGTGAAATAGCCCTGAACGCCGATTTTGAAAAAGAGTTCATCGCCTCGGAGTTTGACGAATCGATACTGCTTGAATACGATCATATCCTCAAATTGGATTCCGAACGTGCATCGCATCTGCATTCCATGATGCGCCAATGGATCGGCGAAACCAAACAAAGCCTTATCGGACTGCTTTCCAATGATAACAGCGGAATGGTATCGTTTAGCTATCTGGCCCTCCTTCTTCAGATCGATTATCTGCTGATGCCGCGAAAAAAACTTGCCAAAAACATCAACGAAAAAATCAACGGCTATTTTCTCGACGATGAAAAGATGACCGAAGACAAAAACGCCGAACTCGAAAATTATCTGAACGAACTCGAAACCATGGACGTCGATGCGTTTGCGACGCAGTTTTACAAAGCGGCCTACACCTTCTCGCCTTACGAGCATGCGCTGCACGATGAGATCGCTTCGTTTATCGAAGAATCGCTGAACAAAGTCCGGTGGTATAAAAACAACCGTTCGCATTATGTCATCAGCGTCATTTACCGCTACGTCGCTCTGTACGTTTTGTACAACTACGGACTTCATCCCTCGCTGCGTGCCCTGATGCACCTGCATGTCGAAATTTATTCGAGCGATTTTTTCAAAGCGGAGGGAGACATTCCTCTGTACGATTCGAAGACACGAACATTTGACAGACATCGAATCGCGATGCGGATCGCATCAGCCATCGAGCCGTATGCGGAGCGCTACAAAACGTTACGTAATTTTGCCGATGACATTAATTACGACGATCTAGATCACTTCAGCCAGAGTTTTTATCTCCAAATCAAAAATCTCGATTATACGGAGGTGTAAGGATGAATCTTTCCACCCAGAAAATGGTTGAACGCACGATCGAGAGCATCGTCCAGATTACAACCCCCTACGGCAGCGGCAGCGGATTCGTCTGCGACGGGCTGATCGTCACCAACTCCCATGTCGTCAGCGGGCTCAAAGAGGTGCTCATCAGTACCAAAGCCCTCCCGAAAACAATCGGCATCGTCGTCTATGACGATCCGGCGTACGATCTGGCGTTCATCCGTTCTCCCGATCCCATCGTCTGCAACCATCCGCTGCGCCTGAGTCTTGAAGAGGTTCATGACGGGGACAATGTCATCGCCATCGGCCATCCCTACGGGCTGAACTACTCGACCACCGAAGGAATTGTTTCGAAAGCCGCCCGTTTGCAGGGAGAAGTGGAATACATTCAGTTCGATGCGGCAATCAATCCGGGCAACAGCGGGGGACCGCTGATGAACGAACAGACCGAAGTGATCGGCGTCAATACCTTTATCATCCAAAATTCGAACAATCTCGGGTTCGCCCTTCCGGCCTATCTTTTGCACGATGCGTTGGAAGAATTCAAAAAAATACGCAAAGACCATGCTATCCGATGCGTTTCGTGCAAAAATCTGATTCCCGAAGAGACGATACACAATGACTATTGTCCCAAATGCGGAACAAAACTGGAAGTCGCCAAACGGCGGCGGGAAGGGTATAAACCGACCGGCGTCGTCGCACTGATCGAAACGATTTTGGGATCTCTGGGCGTCAACGTAACCCTATCTCGCCGAAGCCAGCGCAGCTGGCGAAGCGAAACGGGTGCGACCCGCATCGACATCAACTATTACGACAACGGCATCGTCATCGGAGACTCGCCCCTGTGCCGCATACCGCAGGAAAACATCGAATCACTGTATGATTTTTTGCTGAACGAAAACGCAGCACTTCAACGGCTACAGTTTTCCATCAACGAAAATACCGTCTACCTCTCCTACATCGTCGTCGATTCTTCCCTGACGCTTCATCATGGAACCGAGGGGCTTGAAAAACTCTACCGCGAGGCTCCGCGCTATCAGAAGCTGCTGATTGAGAGATTCAACGCTCTCGAACCCAAGTACGACGAGTTTGAATGAAGTGCATCACCGCCCGTTGATCTTCTCTGCGATCTCCTCTTTTTTGGGAAAATCGGCGCCCATGCTGATTATGAACGAGGACGCTTCCTGCAGCGTCAGAGTCGTTTTGATCGTCCGTTTTTCATCCACAATGACGGTATAGCCGCTGGTTGGATTCGGTGATGTCGGGATAAACAGTACGCAAATATTTCCCTGACGGTTCAGCAGATAGGCCGGAACCCATACGTCGTCTTTGGGATATTCGACCAAAACGACCTCTTTACGCCCCCCGTCTTCGCCACCGGAGAGCATCGTTGCGAGTTTTTTGGACACCGAGTAAACCGAACGAATCGCGGGAATGCGCTCAAACAGGCTATCGATGATCGAAATGAACATCGAGCGGCCGTATTTCTCGATCGAATACCCCAACAGCGCAAATACGGCGATGACGGCAACCATCAAGGCAATCGTTACCCCGAACGAATCGGTGTATTCGTGCAGTGACGAATACGCGCTCACCCCAAGATCTTTGATGAAATTGACAACGATCAATACCAAAATCAGAGGAAAGAGGGAAAGTCCCCCCACAAAGATATACCGAAGCAACTGCTGAATTTTTGTTCTGATGGAAGCGCGCATCTTATAAACCTTGATAACAAATTGCAAGATTATAGAATAATTTTTGAATCGCTGCACTACAATAACGCTACTTTTTAGGAGAAAACATGCAGCCTTTTGCCGATTTTAAACTTAATTTAGACACTTTCATCGCCGATCTGGATGCCCTGATCGAAAACAACCGCCGTATCATCGATACCCTATTGGCTATTCCGCACAAAACTTATGCCGATTTTGTCCGTCCGTTTGATTTCATGGAAGAGGAGATGGAGCTTCTTTTCACCCCTCTTTCGCATATGAATGCCGTCAAAAACTCTGAAGCGACGCAAAAAATCTATGCCGAAGCGCTTCCGATCCTTACCGAGTATTC
>NZ_JQGL01000050.1 GCF_000747095.1 Sulfuricurvum sp. MLSB | reverse complement strand
CGATGGATCGATGCCAATCCCGAGATTTTCAAACGCCTTGCCGCCAATCCCCTCTTCGAAATCGGCAATCACGGTACGGCGCATCGCCCTCTTTCGGTCAACGGCAAAAGCGTCTATAACATCTCCGGTACGGCATCCCCCGAAGAAGTGGAAAGAGAGATCGAGGGAAATAGCCGTAAAATTGAAAAACTGACGGGCAAACGCCCTCTTTTCTTCCGTTCCGGCACCGCTTATTATGATGACGAAGCGGTGCGCATCGCCCGTGCCAACGGAGTCGAAATCGCAGGATTCGAGGTCATCGCCGATGCGGGCGCGACCCTCGGTGCCGAAGAGGTCGCACGAAGAATCAAAAATGCCCGAAGCGGCGACATCGTCATCGCCCATATGAACCATCCCGAAAGCGGAACGCGACAAGGGATCATAGACGCCGTCTCTTCGCTTCGTGCCGCGGGATTTGAGTTTGTCCGTCTCAGCGACGTCAAAAACCGTATCCGCCGTCTCCCCTGATCGAAAACCGAGGGTGTAGACACGGCATAGACTTAGTGCTACAATGGGAATATTCTTTCAGAAGGAGCAGTCTATGTTGTGCAATGTTGGTAAAATTGACCGTGTTGTCAGAGCCGTTGTAGGCATCGGGTTGATCGGATGGGCCGTTGTAAGCGGCAATGTTTTCGGCTACGTCGGTATCATCGTCGTCCTGACCTCCGTTTTCGGATTATGTCCGCTGTATTCATTGCTGGGGATCAATACGGGGTGTTCGTCCAAAAACGAATAACGGTATACCCAAAAGCTCATCCGGCGCCTTCGTCGCATGAGCGGCTTCGCATCAGCTGCTTTAGCTATAATTCCGCAAATACTTCATCGGAGTTTATGTGGAAACCCTCTTACTATTGGCCGTTGCACTGGCAATGGATTCCGTCGCCGTGTCGATCGCCATCGGATCGAAATACAAAGAATTATTAATTACCAAAGTCCTTTTCATCGCCGCCGTATTCGGTTTTTTTCAAGGTGTCATGCCGCTGGCGGGATACCTCATCGGAGTCAGCTTTGCCGATTATGTTCAGGCGTTCGATCACTGGATCGCCTTTGTGCTTTTGGCCGGGTTGGGAGCAAAAATGCTCTATGAAGCGTACAAAGACGAATTCGACGAAGAGGTAACCGACCTCTCGAACAAAACGCTGGTTTCTCTGGCGATTGCGACGAGTATCGACGCCATGGCGGTCGGGGTTACCTTCGCCTTCATGCAAACCGATATTCTGACGGCGTCAAGCGTCATTGCCTTCGTGACGTTTGCGCTGTGTCTGGGTGCCGTCTATGTGGGCAAAAAACTCGGTTCGATCCTCGAGTCCAAAGCGGAAATGCTCGGAGGGCTCATCCTGATCGCTCTGGGATGCAAAATTTTGGCCGAACACACGGGCTGGCTGTAATTATTCCCAGCCGTCTCTCGCATGGTTGTCGTGTTTTGACTTTTTGTAGCGCCGGGCGTTCACCCGTTTTTCCAGCTGATTTTGGGCGTAAAACAATTCTTCTTTAATCGTCTCGATGCTCTCGTCGCTCGCTCTGAAATCGAGAATTTTTTGCCCCAACGCTTCGAGCTCGGTGTATTCGTCTTTATAGAGCTTTACCGCTTCGTTTTTTTCCAAAAACCGGAAATTCATATCCACTTTTTGGTCATACTGCTCTTTCGTCGGATTATCGCTTTTCGCCAAATACGACAGTATTCCGCTGATAAATCGGCCCAACAGCCGAATATAACGGAGCCGTTTAGAATTTTCAAGTTTTGATGCGCCCATACAACCTCATGTTAAACATACCGAGATACAATATCGCCATTATACCTATCAAGGACTGTGTATGCGTCTATGGCTTTATTCTTTTTTACTATTGGGGACACTTCTGAGTGCCGATTACATCCGTCAGCCGATCGATCAAAAGCTGGTAAACAGCAAAATCAAAATCATTGACATCCGTACTCCCGGAGAGTGGAAAACGACGGGACTGGTCAAGGGTTCCGTCCCTATCATGTTTTTTGACGAGCAGGGAAATTACAATGTCGAAGCTTTTCTCGGCGAGCTCAACAAATACGTCAAAAAGAACGAAAAGTTCGCCCTCATCTGCAACAGCGGGAGCCGCACGCAGGTTGTCGGAGGTTTCTTGGGCAAACAGCTGGGGTACAACGTCATCGATTTGCAGGGGGGGATCCAGTACGCGATTCAGAAAAAAATAACGATGGAACCGTACAAACCAAAAAAATAACCGGTTCTTTAGCGTAAAAATTCGAGCAGGTCGATGTACTCTTTTTCGATGACGCCCAGATTTTCAAGCATCCGCATCTCATCGATTCCCGGATTTTCGCTCAAAAATTCGCGCCGCCACCCGATGTTCTCCTGAAGCTCCGCCAATCCGGTGCTCAGATACTCGATCATCGACTCGATATCGGCGCCGCGGACAGCCCCTTCCGTATCCGCCCGATAAAACAACAGTGCGTAGTCGCCGGTCTCATGAGAAAAGCGAAAATCCTCGGCGATATTTCGGACAATCGCTTTGATCCGTTCGTCTTTGATAACCCGTTTTGCCACAATCTGCCTCCCGAACAAAAATAACCTTATTGTAATGGCTTTTGGTATAGGAGTTGCTTAGATAGAGCATCTATACCAAAGGCGCATAGCTCTTTATGTCACCGTCAAAGTTTAAAAGCAAACTTATTTACCTTCTGCTGCTTGTCGGGGGCGGGCTTGTGGCCGTTGGACTGATCGGCTACATTAACCTTCAGAATATCAAACGGGATATGGATACCCTCTATTTCGGTTCGCTTTTGCCTTTAAGCGAGCTCAATGCCATCAGCGATACCTATCACAGCCAGCTTGAATCCACCCTCTACCGATGGAGCCATCAGCTTATCAGCGATGAAGAAGCCGCGGAAAACATATCACAGGGGCTTAGCCATATCGATCACTTGTGGGTCAACTATCTCTCCCGCCAGAAACGTCCCGATGAAATGGCGTATGTCAATTACACCGAAGCCCAGATTGGCTCTTTGGGGCGGTATTTCCAGGAGGTTCGGGAAATCATCCTCCGTCCCGGTTCCAATCCGGCCCCCTCGCTGAATACCTTGTCCGAAAACATCAACCTGATCCACGGAACGATCCATCAGCTTATTGCGTACGAAAATGCCGCGGCCCGTTATGAGCATTCGGTACTGAAAGCCCACTATCACAACGCTCTGATGCAGCTGCTCGTATTGCTCTTTGTTGTTTTGCTGCTCGTCATGGGGCTGGCATGGAAAATATTCACCCGTATCGAATTGCAGCAGCATCAACTCGTCGCTTCGGCTGAAACGCTCAAGCACCTGAACCTCAAACTCGAACAGGCTTCCTATACCGATTCACTGACGACGCTCTACAACCGCCGTTATTTCAATCTACTGCACGAGCGGGAATTCAAGCGTGCAATGCGCAGTGAAAAGCCGTTTGTCTTTATGATGCTCGACATCGATTTTTTCAAACAATACAACGACACGTACGGACATATTCAGGGAGATCAGACGCTTCAGGCAGTTGCCAAAGTCCTTAAAACGACCCTTCAACGTCCGGGAGACTATCCATTCCGTCTGGGCGGCGAGGAGTTCGGTGTGATCATCACCGACTCCGACTGCCAAAGTGCACGAAACATGGGAGAAAGAATCCGTGCGAACGTCGAAGCGCTAAAGATCGAGCATAAAGGAAGTAAAATCGCACAGACGCTAAGCGTATCGATCGGAGGCGTCTGCATCGTCCCGACGATACATATGGGCGAAGAAGAGATCATCCACGCGGCCGATACCAATCTCTACGCCGCAAAAGAGCGGGGAAGAAACCAGGTCGTATTCAGCAATCGGCTGTAATGATTATTTCGGATTTTTGAAGGTGAAGCCGAGCTTTTCGAGGTGCTCGCGCACCTTTGGGGAAATGTCGCCTTGGAACTCCATCCACCCTTCTTTATACGCTCCGCCGCAGGCCAGAGATTTTTTGAGTGCCGAAAGCGCTTTCTGCGCATCGGCGTCGCGTAAGGAAAACGGCCCGACGAGGGTGACGGGTTTGCCTTTGCGCTTTTCCTTTTGAAAGACCAAACGATGTGCGGAGGGTTCAAGCAAAACCGCTTCCGCTTTTTTCTCCTCTTCCAGGCTCCATCCTTCATTCCAAGACGCGCCGATATCGAGCGAGAGTTTGGTTCCGCGGCTCATTTCACGTCTCCGCAGTATTCAAACCGTTTAGCACCGTTGGGGAGCGTCTCTTCGAACATGTCCAAAGGGCGGACCCATAGCCCCCGTTCGCCGTATAACGGACGGTAGACGACGAGGGATTCGGAGGTTTCGGAGTGTTTGGCTATCCCTATCACTTCGTAATGCTTCCCTTTATAATGACGGTAAAGGCCGTTTTTAACCACGTCCTACCTTTTGGATCAGTGCGCTGATACCCTCTTTGTCCGTCAGTTCCCCTTTGTTCGCCAAAGAGAGGATAGGGTTCATGCAGTACCGGTTATTGTCATATACGACGACGATCACTTCGTCCCCTTCCTGCAGGAAATTCGTCTCTCCGAAATGGGTATATCGGGTCGCTCCGATGCTGATGATCGCTTCTTTCGGGCAGCCGGCAGTTTTGAGATATTCGCCCACCGGTTCAAGCGGCCCGAAGTCGCTTTGGGTATTGATCTGATTTTCCAGCCATTGGATCAATTTCCCGTAAAAATAGCTGTATCCGAGAAGTTCAACATCTTCGCCGTAGCGAAACAGTCCCCCGTCGCGGCGTACAAAGGACGCGATCCGGTAACCGTCCATCACGCCGCCCTTCTCGAACGCATCGATGCTGATCAGAGTATCCGAAAGTCCTTTGGTCGAAGCACCCCAGTTCTTTTTGTGGCTGATCTTGGCAGCCCCCTCTTTTCGAAGCGAGCAATCGTTGTATGCACCGAAGGATTTCGGAACGATCTTCGTTACGTTCCCTTCCCCGTCGTACTCCAGATCGCAGATCAAAGCCACTTCCGGTTCAGGCTGTACCTTGCACTCTTCGTTCGGAAGGATGATAGTATCGCTGCTGAGGGGATAAACGCCCAGCTGTCCCTCGCGTCCGGGGACATAAAACGGAAATATCCCCTTTGGGCCGTTGGGATCTTCGGTCAAGACGTCTTTAAAATCGGCGCTTTCGCCGGCTTGTTCGAGATGGAGGGCAAAGTTTCCCGCCACTCCCAATCCGACAAAATTTTTATAGTTGTCCATTGGCTTTTGCCTCGGCAAACTCTTCGTAGGTCCCTTTAAAATCGATGTAGCTTCCATCGGCATGCAGCTCGATCACCCGTCCGGCAAACGCATCGAGCAGTTCGCGGTCATGGCTCACGCAAACAACGTTTCCGTCGAATTCGTACAGCGCTTCGCCCAGTGCGATGATCGCCTCGAGATCGAGGTGGTTGGTCGGCTCATCCAGTACGAGGAAGTTCCCCCCCTCCAGCATCATTTTACTCAGCATCATCCGGTGTTTTTCACCCCCGGAGATTTTCTCGATGCTTTTCTCCTGCTGCTCGCCGTTGAAGAGCATCCGTCCCAAACAGTTGCGGATCTCGGAGATTTCGCGTTTCGGGTCAAACGCGCGGAGCCAGTCGTACAACGTTTCCATCCCTTTGATGCGGTCGGTCGTATCCTGCGGGAAATAGCTCGGTTCGATCGTTGCCCCCCATTTGACGCTTCCGCTGGTCGGTTTAATCTCTTCCATAATCACTTTCAACAGGGTCGATTTACCGACACCGTTGGCACCGATAACGGCGATTTTTTCCCCCGGAACGATTTTGAGATTGATGTTATGCAATACATTCAAATCTCCGTAACTGTGGGAGACATCGATGACGTCAAGCGCTTCGTCGCCCATTTGGCGTTTGGCTTTGAACACGATGCTCGGATCACGGCGGGATGAGGGCTTAATGTCGTCAATCGTGAGTTTGTCGAGCTGTTTCTGGCGCGAAGTAGCCTGTTTTGCTTTTGACGCATTCGCCGAGAAACGGCGGACAAACGCTTCGAGCTGTTCTTTTTCTTTCAGCTTTTTATCCCGTTCCAGCTGCGCCTGATTGGCCATAACCGTAGAGGCCAGATACCAATCGTCGTAGTTTCCGGTAAATTCGCGGATTTTCTGGAAATCGACATCGAGGATGTTGGTGACGACGGCATTGATAAAGTGACGGTCGTGCGAAATAACGACCATTGTCCCCTCGTGACGCTGAAGTTCGTGTTCGAGCCATCCGATCGTATCGATGTCAAGGTTATTCGTCGGTTCATCGAGGAACAATACGTCCGGTTTCGGGTACAGCACCTGCGCCAGCAAAACTTTGAATTTTTCCGATGAAGGGAGGCTTGACATCAAATCCTGATGGTGTTCCGCCGGAATACCCACGTTTTCGAGAATCTTCGCGATCTGGACATCGTATTCGTAGGTCGGGTCTTCTTCGACGCAGATCATCTCAAGCTCCGCTAGACGGTTGTTTACCGCATCGTCTTCAAAATCGCCCGTCGTGTAAAGGTGCTCTTTTTCTTTGATCGCGTCATACAAGCGCTTATTGCCCCACAGTACCGCATCGGCGATCGTAAAATCTTCGAAGGCAAACTGGTTTTGCCCCAATACGCCTACTTTGAGACCCGGTTCGATGGAGATATCCCCCTCGTACTCTTTGATCTCACCGCTGAGAATTTTCAAAAAAGTTGTTTTTCCGGCGCCGTTGGCACCGATAAGGCCGTAGCGTTTGTTGCGGTCGAGCTTGAGGTTGATCCCCTCGAACAGAACCCGGCTTCCGAAACGCATCGTTAATTTTGTGACTTGTACCATAGTGAAACTCTTTACATTAATTAATTTCGCGATTATAGCCAAATTTTGCTGCGATCCCTAATTGGACGAAAGAAGAAAGATTTAACCCGCCGATTGCTAAAATATCACATAAAAATCACGTTTATGGCCGGAAATGCACATCGAAGCACCCTCTTATCCGCTTTTGAACCATCTGCCCGAAGGGGTCGTCATCGCCGATGAGCGTGGCGTGATTGTTTTCGCCAACGAGGCCTTTGCCGAACTGGTCGGATACGGCAACGAGATATTGCAAGGGCTGAACATGCTCAGCCTTCTCGCCGATATTGACGTCTTCGGAACGTGCATCGCGCAGGTGATGGAAAAAGGGACGCTGCTCAATGCCGACACCGATTTCCTCCACCGCGACGGCTCCCTGATCCGCACCGTCAAAAGTGTCCGGATGGTCTGCGAAAACGGCATCAACCGTTTTTTCATCACCGTCCGCAACCTGACCGAAGCCGACCGCCTCAATCAGGAGCTGCGTCATTCCAAGGAACTGATCGAGCATCAGGCGACAGAGCTCTCATCGCTTCTGAACTCCAAGCATCAGGAACTCGAAGAGATTCTCAAAAGCATTCAGGAAGTGATCTGGTACATCGACAACCAAACCCTCTCATTGCGTTACGTCAACGATGCCGTCGAAGCCCTTTTCGGTTTTCCCAAAGAGATGTTTCTTTCCAACGATACCCTGTGGCAGCAGCAGATTCATCCCGATGACCGCGCACTGGTCAAAACCTTTTTCGAAACATTAAGTCCGGGGCAATCGCAGGCTATCCGTTTTCGAGTCCTCCGCTCCGACGAAACCATACGCTCGATCAGCAGCCGTATTTACCATCATCCGACCCTCCGTTTTTTTATCGGTATCACGAGCGACATCACCGCATCCGCAAACTAGCCCCCGCTTTACACCGTCCGCGTCCATAGGCTATACTACCTCCTCCATTACACCATGAGGAAGCCGTCATGACCGAGTCCCAGCTCTACCCGATCCTGCATAGCGGAGGATTTCGCACACCGCACTATCTCCGATTCGGCCTAAACGACATTCCGGCCGTCGATTTTTTCCCCGTCGCACTAAAAATCGAGTCGCCCCGCATCGTTCACAAAAGCGACGTGGGCGGCGTCCTCCTCTCACTTTGTGATACGGCTTCGCTGGGGCGTGCACGCGAGCAGATCGTACAGAACATCGCCGATCACGGTATCCTTTTCAATGCCGATCAGGACGCTTTCATCGCCAGTGAAATGATACGGGGCGAAGAGTTGTTCGCCGGCGTCGTAGACGATCCGATTTTCGGCAAAACAATCCTTTTCGGCAAAGGGGGCGTTTTACTCGAACTCTACCGCGACGTCTGCTATATCGATCTGCATGCGGGGCCACAGGAGATCCGGCGTGCCCTGCGCACGACCAAAATCAGCCGCCTATTCGAGGGATACCGGGGAGCTAAAACGACCCTCGACGCGGCAGTAAACTTTATCGCCGCGTTCCAGAAATTTCTGATCGACCGGCCCGAAATTGTCGAATGCGACCTTAATCCGGTTATCCTCAACGATGAAGGGTTTACCGTCGTGGATGCGCGAATCCGTACCCGTGATGTCCCTCCCGCCGCATTGTGTCCGCCACGCAGCCGCACCGACTTTTTCGACAACCGAACCGTTGCGGTCATCGGCGCTTCGCTTAACCCCGATAAGGTAGGATACGCCATCGCGAAAAATGCCCTTTCCTTTAAAGGAAAGCTCTATCTCGTCAATGCACGAGGCGGAAATTTCGAAGGCAGAGAGATGCATACGTCACTTGATGACATTGACGATACGATCGATACCGCCGTCATCACCATCCCTTCCGCGCACGTCCTTGAAACGATCCAGACATTGATCCCCAAAGGGGTCAAAAACGTCATCGTCGTCTCCGCCGGGTTCAAAGAGGTCGGCGACACCCGAAGCGAAGAAAAACTCCTCTCTTTGGCACGCGAACACAACCTCAATATCGTCGGCCCAAACTGCCTTGGGTACTATGCCGCCCGCCATTCGCTGAACCTCACCTTCGGATCGGGTTCCGTCCAGCCCGGTTCGCTCGCCCTCATCGCACAATCGGGCGCGGTATTGTCATCTTTGATGGACAAAGGGGTGCAGCTGGGGATCGGATTTTCCCACATCCTCTCGACCGGAAATATGGCCGATATGGGTTTTGCGGACATCGTGACGATGCTTGAACACTCCGACGATTGCAAAACGATCTCCATCTACGCCGAAGGGATACAGGAAGGAAAAGCTTTTCTCGACGCACTGCGCAACTGCACCAAACCGGTCCGCATCTACAAAGCGGGGAAAAGCCCCGAAGCGCGCAAAGCCGCATATTCGCATACCGGTAATCTCAGCGGCGACTATCCGATGTTCAAAGGATTGCTGGAAAGTATCGGGATCAAAACGGTCGATACAATCGAAGCGCTCCTCAACCCGATCGCGTACGATCTCGACCGTATCGCCATCATCACCAATGCCGGAGGGCCCGGAACGATTTTGACCGACTACATCATCGACAAAGGGAAAAAGCTCTACCCTCTCAGCGAAGATGATATTCGTACACTGGATGAAATCCTCCCCTCCAACTGGTCGCGGAACAATCCCGTCGACATCATCGGCGACGCCCGAAGCGACCGCTTTGAAGCGGCACTGAAGCGAATCGACTCCATGAAAGAAGTGGGGATGATCTATCTGCTGATTACCCCGCAGACGATGACCGATACCGCCGATATCGTCAAATTGCTCGAACGCCCATGGAACAAACCGGTCTATCCGATTCTACTGGGGGGAGAAATGATGGGCGAAGCGCTGAATTACCTTCATCAGCGGCGGATATGCGCGTTTACGACGCTTCAGGATGCCACTTCGTTTCTCTAAGTGATGCCTGTATATTCGATCACAAAAACACCACTTTTTTTAACATTCGCGTAAGATTGGAATGGATACAATGTGTTAAGGATTATGCTAGGTATAGTTCGATTTTTTCACGGAGCACAATGTGATACAAATTTATGTCGGGAACATTCCCTACAGCAAAAACGAAGACGATCTTAAAGATCTTTTCGGACAATACGGTGAAGTCAGTTCAGTTAAATTCGTTAATGATAAAGAAACAGGTCGCTTCCGCGGTTTCGGTTTCGTTGAAATGACGAACAAAGATGAAGCTGATAAAGCGATTACTGCCCTCGAAGGCAACGATTTCGGCGGACGTACACTTCGTGTAAACGAAGCTCGCCCCCGCGCTCCACGCGCTCCACGCGAACGCTGGTAATTACCGCGAAACCCTTCGGGGTTTCTCCTTATCTTCCCATCCCTTATCCCTTATCATTTAACGATAATTAAAGTACCAAACGTGACCTATACCCTTGAAAACGAAACTATTGAACTGTACAAGCTGATTAAACTTCTCGACCTCGTCGATACCGGCGGTCAGGCCAAGATCCTGATCGAAAACGGCCATGTCTACCGAAACGGCGAGGTCGAAACACGCAAACGGGCCAAAATTACCAAAGGCGAAACAATCACGATCGGCGATGTGACGATCCGCGTTGTGTAAAGAATTCCATTGTTATTTAATGGAGTTTTCACTATAATTTCATCAATTGTTTGTGAACATTTTAGTCCCCTTCACCCGAAAGGCGAAGGGGTTCAAGATCACATCCCGTGAATGTGACTAGCTTTGATCGATTTTTCCGTAAAAGCATAAAAGAGATATGTACACCATGAAAAATACCAAAATGATGGTTTTTGGCTTTGCCAGTGCCGTGGCGATCAGTATCGCCTTGTCGACTTCCCTGCTCGCTAAAAGCGATGCGTCCGTACCGGCTGAAACCTCTGTCGAAGCGTCCCGCCTGCAGTCGCTGGCGAAGTTCACCAAAGTCCTCAGCATCGTCGAGCAGTACAACGTCGACAATCTGACCATCGATCAACTGATCGACAAGTCGTTGCAGGGGATGCTCTCCAATCTCGATGCCCACTCGACCTACCTCGATAAAAAAAGCTATGACAATCTCAAAACACAAACCGACGGAGAATTCGGCGGTTTGGGGATCACGGTCGGCATGCGAGACAACGCCCTCACCGTCATTTCCCCGATCGAAGGGACTCCTGCGGACAAAGCCGGGATCAAAGCCGGAGATATCATCCTTAAAATCAACGACAAGGCAACGCTGGACATGACGATCGACGATGCCGTCGCGTTGATGCGCGGTACGCCTAAAACGCCGATCGATCTCACCATCGTGCGCAAAAAAGCTCCCGAACCGCTTAAATTCCATATCATCCGCGACATCATTACCGTCGAATCGGTCTATACCCGTACGATCGGCAAAGACATTCTCTACATCCGCATCACCAACTTTGACAAAAAAGTTGCCGGTGACGTCAAAAGCGCGATCAAAAAACATTCCAAAACAGCCAAAGGAATCGTCCTGGATTTGCGCAACAATCCGGGCGGATTGCTCGATCAGGCAGTCGAGCTGACCGACCTGTTTGTCTCCGAAGGGGTTATCGTCTCTCAAAAAGGACGCAACAAAGCCGATGACGTCAGTTACAGTGCGACCAAAAGCACCACGATCACCAATCTGCCGCTCGTCGTTTTAGTCAATGAAGGCTCCGCAAGTGCCTCTGAAATTGTCAGCGGTGCGCTTCAGGATTTAGGACGCGGCGTCATCGTCGGCGAAAAAACTTTCGGGAAAGGCTCGGTACAGGTTGTCATGCCGATTACCGACAGCGAAGCGGTCAAGCTTACCGTCGCCCGTTATTATCTCCCAAGCGGCCGTACGATACAAGCCGTGGGCGTTACCCCGGACATCGAAGTGACCTCCGGCGAGATCAAAAGCCATGATAAAGCGTTCAACATCAAAGAAGCGGATCTGCAAAAACATTTGGAGAGCGAATCTGAAAAAGCGGGCGGTATGATCGATGTGACCGAATCCAATACCGCCAATAAAACAACCATCACCAATGAGCAAATGAATAAAGACCTTCAGCTTAAAGAAGGCGTCGACATCATCAAAGCACTTATCATAGTCAAAGGAAAGTAATTATGGAAAAACGCGAACTACTCTATGAAGGAAAGGCCAAACGTCTTTTCAGCACCGACGATCCCAATCTCGTCATTGCTGAATTTAAAGATGACCTGACCGCTTTCAATGGGGCAAAAAAAGCGAGCGAAGCGGGTAAAGGCGCCCTCAACAACCGTATTTCAACGGAATTGTTCAAAATGCTGGCCTCGAAAGGGGTCGAATCTCATTTCGTCGATATGCCCGATGAAAACCATATGCTCTGCAAAAAAGTCGATATTATCCTAATCGAAGTCATCGTCCGCAACATTGCGACGGGAAGCCTGAGCAAAAATCTCGGCATCGAAGACGGCAAAGTTCTCCCGTTTACCTTGGTCGAATTCGACTACAAGAACGATGCACTCGGCGATCCGAAACTCAACGATCAGCACTGTCTGATCCTTGAACTGGTCAAAAACGAGGCCGAGCTCGACCAACTGCGCGCGATGGCACGTCAGGTGAACGATATTCTCCGCCCTTATTTCGCCGAAAAAGGGCTTAATCTCGTCGATTTCAAACTCGAATTCGGCCGTGACCAAAACGGAAAAATCATCCTTGCCGATGAAATCAGCCCCGACAACTGCCGTTTCTGGGATCTGGCGACGGGAGAAAAAATGGACAAAGACCGTTTCCGTCAAGGTCTCGGCGGCCTGAAAGTGGCCTATGAAGAAGTTTTGAATCGTATTCTCGGTTAAATTTTAGAAGGAAAAGCATGAAAGCAATCGTCAACGTATTTTTGAAAAACGGAGTCCTCGACTCTCAGGGAAAAGCGGTACAGCATGCCCTGACCCATCACGGTTTCGGCAGCGTCAAAGATGTCCGCGTCGGCAAACAGATCATCATCGAGATGGCTGAAACCGATGCGGCTGCGGCCAAAGAAAAGGTGGCACATATGTGTGAAGAACTTCTTTCCAATACCGTCATCGAAGACTACGAGATCGAGATTCAAGCATGAAAGTCGGTATTATCCAATTCCCGGGTACCAACTGCGAATACGACACGCAGTACGCATTCAATGCGCTAGGGTGCGAAACCCAGGTTCTGTGGCATAAAGAAGATACAATCCCGGCAGGAACGGACCTGGTTGTCGTCCCCGGCGGATTCAGCTACGGCGATTATCTCCGCAGCGGCGCCATTGCCAAAATGTCTCCCATCATGAAAGCGTTAAAACAGTATGCCGACAACGGCGGGAAGGTACTGGGAATCTGCAACGGCTTTCAGGTTTTGACCGAAATCGGATTGCTTCCGGGCGCATTAAAACGTAACGAAGGGTTG
>NZ_JQGL01000049.1 GCF_000747095.1 Sulfuricurvum sp. MLSB | reverse complement strand
TCGGTAGCACATGCTTTCCAGAACTCATTCTGAAATTGTTTGATTTTTGGTTCTTTTGTTTTCATAATATTAGTTTTAATTGGTTTGGTTTTGATTTAGATTTTTTTGGTTGACGCTTAGATTGGTAGTGAACGAATGATGTACACGTGGCAACGCCGTTAATATATACCCATTGCTTTACACGTTTGCATTCCGTCATACTACGTGTAAGTATCGAGCAATACGTATTACTTTCAGCGTTTCTCATTGCAGGGTCTTTACGGCATTTCTCGCACCAAGTGGCAATAAATGACATTCCTTCTGTACCGTTTGATGGAAAATAATATTTAGTTTCGTCTTTCATCACTGCAAATATAACACTTATTCCGGTTTCGCAATATGTTTAATAACACGTTTAGAATATAACTGCAATTGCAAATCCAATAATAAAGCCGAGGGTATAGCCGATCAAAAACCTACGTCTTAATTGTTTCGGATAGTCAATTTTCATTTGCTTGACGGTAGACTTGAGTGAATCGGTTTCCTTTTGTTGTGCAGACAATAAAATTTTAATCGTATATAATTTTTGTTCTAATGCTGTCATTTTACCCTCCTTTGCTTGTCAGATTTAACAATGCTGTCAATCTCTTGCTTGTCGCAGCTGTCAAGTTGATAATGCCATTTGATAAAACGCTTGGCGGTGCAGTCTAATAACACGCTGTCGGCTCGCAGTCGCATTATCCGGTCTTGTAAAATCTCGTTGTCTTTCTGGTACATCGAGGCGTACAACATGCAAAGTATAGTCATAACTATACATCCGAAGCATAAAACGTAAGATGTTGTTTTGTTTTTCATGGTTATTTGATTTTGGTTAGTTCAGTTCCGGTTAAAGCGAAGTAAAGGTTTTGAAGTTGGTGGACGTGCGATACTTTTATGTAAAATTCACTTAAAGATATTGTGAGTTGATTTCGAGAATCAAAGTACAATCCAGATAATATACGCTCACGGCTTATGCTTGTATCTCTTAGTTTATACCAACCATAACTATCTATTTCAAACCCAAATTTCAGCAACCATTCTTCTGTTAGCGGGACTGGTTTTATTGTTACCGTACTATCATCGGAACTATAATTAGCGTACTTATTTCCCACCGTGCAATGTCTTTTATTACCTTCAATCCA
>NZ_JQGL01000048.1 GCF_000747095.1 Sulfuricurvum sp. MLSB | reverse complement strand
CCGAAAATACAAGAAATTATCGACAAACGAGCCATTATGATAACTGATGATCGTTTAAGGGATATATTGGAAATACTCATAAATGATAATTGTATCGGGTGTACGGAGACAAATTGGAAACAGTGCCATATCTGGAAGTTGCAAGACGATTTAGACGTAAGCAGTATGTATAACGAGCCGGATGGAACTTGCCAGTATAAGTTAATGGCTGAAATGGAAAAGGCGAAAAATTCCACGTATGGGACAATTTTTAAGGAGGTTTAAAAATGGAATTTGTGAAATTTGATAATATGAAAATATACTCAGCAGATAGACGCAAAGAGATATGGGAAATAACGTTGAGAGAATTAAAGGAGATAATACTTTCGATAGAAGAAAAAGACATGAATATGCCTTTGCGTGTTTTTTACGATGGTAGATATTACGGGATAACGGACATACACGTAACAACAGGGGAAGACGGGATATTTACCATAGATTAATAAAAACTTTAGGGGGAACAATGAACTTATTCAGCAGAATTAAAAAGATGTTTGGTATTGAAGAACTAAGCAAGGTTTTATTGAAGCATGAGACATTAGAACCTGATAACGACTATGTAACACGGCAGATCGTAATGGATGCTAACGGAAAAGTGCATGAGGTGTATTATCATAACAGATGTACTGATTATTTAATTGGCGACGTGTTACCAGAACAGATTAAGAAAGATTTATGGAGGTTGGTAAGATGAAATACGATGCAAAAGATGTGGTGTTGGGTGTTGATGGGACTGAGTGCAAAGGAGTTGGCGGCGATATTAAAAGCGGTGCTAAAAGCGAAAGCAGTGAAGATATTCACGGAAAAATTACTTTCTTTTACAAAGACGGTAAAGTGATAACGGTTGAGGATTGCACGAAAAAAGAACTTGAAAATATCAAGACTGGGTTTATGGATAATGGCGGATTTAACTTTGTGTCGATGATAAGAAATGCATTTATCACTGATTACACTGACGTTATTTTGATTAAATTCGATGAGTATTAAACGAGGCGGAGAGATGATAAAAAAAGATTACAAAAGAATTGAAAGACTTTCAAAAGATTGCTCAGATGTAGAACTTGCAAGGATGGTTGTTGAATTTGAAAATAAAATAGCAGAACTTGAAGAACTTGTTATAGAACTTAAAATAGGTGATTTTGATGAATGCGGTGAAGACGAATGAAATTCTTTGACTATTGCTGTATATATGGCATAATTGCCACGGCAATCGGATTGTGCTTGTGTTTTATACTTTTAGGTGTTTGGCTGTGTGATGATATTAAAACGGTTAAAAAGGGGAGTAAATGAGTTTAGAAGAAGCAGTAAATATTTTAAAAGAGCGTAACGAGATTAACTGGCAATTGATTGATGGAAGTGAATCAACAGATTTTGGTATTTTTATCATGAAGGAAATGAAAGCGATTGAGGT
>NZ_JQGL01000047.1 GCF_000747095.1 Sulfuricurvum sp. MLSB | reverse complement strand
CAGCATTGCAAAGTTTCATAGAGGGCAAGCCCGCAATGATTAAGAAAGGTCTTTCTAAAAAGAGTATAGAAATGCTTATTGCTTTTTCAATTTTAATTATTTTAATCACTTTAACACTTAAGTTTTATTTAGCTGTTGATTTAACCCATCTTGAGATGCCTTTATCAAATATGTATTTGAATGTAGACGGGCGGATGACGATAGCGTATTTTAAAATGATCATATCAGGGGATTGGGCATTTTATGATGTTCCGACGACAGCTTTTCTTGAGCCTGTTTACTTTAGATGCCACATCAGTTTTTAATCTTTTTGTAATCTCTACTTTTTTCTTGAATGCGTTCGTGATGTACGCGGTTCTGAGAAAATTGAGAGTCAACCTTTTTCTGGCGGTTGCCGTCGCGTATCTGTTTACATTTCTCCCCTTCCACTATTTCAGATTAGGGCATACGTTTTATACCGGGTATTTTTTTATTCCCCTATGGATTTATTATCTGCTGCTGCTGCTGCATAACAAAAAGCCTCTTTTTTTCAAAGGGGGGGTGAATGAGGGCAGATATTCGTTTGATTATTCCAAGAAAAATTTGGGGATTATCGCTGTTTTAATCCTTTCGTCGACATGGAATTTTTATTACACCTTCTTCTTGGTCTGTCTGGTTGCGTTTACGTTGGTATCGAGTTATCTGTACCATAAAAACCGATACCATGTGTATTCTGCGTTATTGGTTTTTGCGTTTGCCGTCGTGCCGTTTGCTATGAATATGCTCCCTTACAAGATTTATGAGCATACCTATGGTAAAAACCTCAGTATCGCCCAGAGAAATCCGATCGAAGCCGAGACGTTGGGGCTAAAAATCATCCAACTTGTTTTGCCAGTGACACAGCACCATAGTAAAAAAATAGCAGATTTTAAAGATGGCTATAATAAAAACACGTTATTGGACAATGAAAGTAGAGATGCTTCTCTTGGATTTATTGCAACTTTAGGATTTTTGATTTTGGTTTTTGTCGTTTTTTTTCAGAGCCATTTTTCCAAGACGCTGGGCAGACTTTCGCAGCTTAATTTGGTTGCACTTTTATTATCGACGGTGGGGGGATTCGGGGTTGTATTTGCGTATCTCGTGACCCCTCAGATCAGAGCTTATAACCGGATCAGCGTTTTTATCGCGACACTGGCCTTTATGGCATTGGCGATCGTTATCAATCGGGTTGTTCGCAACCACGTCCACAAGAGAGTTTATGAGAACATACTTTTTTTTCTGCTGGCATCGGCCATCGGGGCTTTCGGTATCTGGGATCAAATACCGAAAAATGCCAAGATGGGAACATGGGAAAATTCAAAGACAGAATTCATATCGGATAAAAACTTTGTTAAAATTATTGAAGAAAATTTACATGAAAAAGAAAACTTTATGATTATTCAATTCCCCTATATGCCTTATCCTGAAAATGGACCCATCCATAGAATGAGAGATTATGAGCAGATATACGGTTATTTG
>NZ_JQGL01000046.1:25913-29506 GCF_000747095.1 Sulfuricurvum sp. MLSB | reverse complement strand
GCTTCGAATGCTTGCTGATTGGTTGTTTTAGACATTGTTCTCTCATGCAATCTTGATGGTCTTACTTTAACACGTTTTTGCTGAGGAGCAGATGAGCAAATCCTATCCTTCATAGACATATTAGCCCTTTTTGGGTATTATTGCCCCCATTTAGTCTGCCAAGACAACGATAACAAAGGGATTCAATGCAACTCACAACGAATAAAATCGACTCTGCAAACGCAAAAATCAACGCAGCCATTACACGCAACACTATCGATGCAAACGTCGAAAAAATTGCCAACCAACTCTCCAAAGAAGCTAAAATCGCCGGTTTCCGCAAAGGGAAAGTTCCCCTCAGCGCCGTCAAAAAACAGTACGGAGAGCGCCTGATTCAAGACGCTGAAGCGCAAGCGCTCCGCGATCTTCTCGATAAAGGCCTTGAAGCGATGGAGATCGCGGCAAGCGCTCTTATCGGCGAACCTCAAATTACCAAGTTCGATAAAAACGACAACGGCATTGACGTCGAAGTAACCCTCGCTATCCGCCCTGCAATCGATTTGGGCGACTACACCGCCATGGTTCCTGAATTTGCCAAACCGGCCGTCAGTGATGAAGCAATCATGGAGCGCATCGAAGAGCTGGCAACCGCTCAGGCTCCGCTTGTCAACGTTGATGAAGACCGCGCCCTGATCAGCGGCGACACCGCTTTGATCGATTTCGAAGGGTTTGTCGACGGCGAAGCATTCGAAGGCGGCAAAGCCGAAGGTTTTGCTCTGCGCCTCGGCAGCGGCCAGTTTATCCCGGGCTTTGAAGACCAGGTCATCGGAATGAAAAAAGGGGACGAAAAAACAATCGACGTCACCTTCCCTGAAAACTACGGCGGAGCGAAACTGGCCGGCAAAGCCGCTCAGTTCAAAGTAAAAGTAAACGCGATTCAAACGAAAGAAACGGTAACCGTAGACGATGAGCTTGCGAAAAAAATGCTTCCGGGCTTCGAAGACGCAACCGTCGATATGCTCAAAGAGAAAGTCAAAGAGCAACTCCAAAGCGAAGAGATGAGCAAACTCTACAACGACGAGCTCAAACCGTCTTTGATGGAGACATTCGTTAACGCGTTCACGATCGATCTTCCCGAATTCATCGTCGATCAGGAGATGGATATGGCGCTGAACAAAAAAGCGCGTGAAATGGCTGAAGCGGAACTCGAAGAGCTCCGCAACGATGCCGAAAAAGTCAAAGCGCTCCGCGAAACGTTCCGTGACGACGCTTGCCGCGCGGTAAAAGCAACCTTCATCGTTGATGCCCTCGCTAAAGCGGAAAACATTTCCGTCAGCGAGCAGGAATTGATGCAAACCATCTATTTCGAAGCGATGCAAATGGGTCAAGATCCAGCGGCTGTCTACAAACACTATCAGGAGTCCGGATACCTTCCGGCGATCCAAATGGCGATGATCGAAGATCGCGTATTGAGCAAACTGCTCAACGATAAAATCAAAGAGGACTAATGAGCTACATCCCTTACGTCATTGAAAAGACGGGGCGCGGAGAGCGTTCCTACGACATCTATTCGCGTCTGCTCAAAGACCGTATCGTTATGCTTAGCGGTGAAGTCAATGATGCCGTAGCGTCATCCATCGTGGCGCAATTGCTGTTTTTGGAAGCCGAAGATCCTCAAAAAGATATCTATTTTTATATCAACTCTCCCGGCGGTGTCATCACCTCGGGGATGGCAATCTTTGATACCATGAACTACATCCGCCCCGATATCTGCACAATCTGCATCGGACAAGCCGCTTCTATGGGAGCATTCCTCCTCAGCTCCGGCACCAAGGGCAAGCGTTATGCCCTTCCGCATGCGCGGATCATGATCCACCAGCCCCTCGGCGGAGCGCAGGGTCAGGCAACCGATATCGAGATTCAGGCGAAAGAAATCCTGCGGATGAAAGCCGAACTCAATGAGATTTTGGCAAAAAACTGCGGACAAAGCGTTAAAAAACTTGAGAAAGATACGGACCGCGATAATTTTATGTCGGCGGAAGAAGCCGTAACTTATGGTATTATTGACGAAGTGCTTGTCCAAAAAGACAAAGAAGAAAAATAAAGGGCTTTAATGGCAAGTCTCAGTGACCTGAAACGTTCACATCGGCCTGCCGCCCAAACTAATCCTGACGGGAGCAACAGCTTTATGAGTATCAGTACCGGTTCTTTAAGTGACCCCACCAGTGATCTGGAAATTTTTGCCAAAGAGGTTCTGAGTGCTCTTATCTCGGACAATCTTCCTCCTACCCCTAATAACTTTGCGCTCTATTTCGACCGCATTCTGGAAGATAAAAGCGAAAGTCTCCGTCGTCAGATCGGTTCTATTCTTGAACTCGAAGAAGACAATCACGACGATAAAAGTGTTGAACTGGAAAAAACCCTCAAACAGGGCTTCTTGTCTATCAAAAACATTTTACAGCTCAGTGCCACCCTCTACAAAAACATTGCGTTGATGGAAAAAATCCTCGACAAACGCAAAGAAGAGATGAAAAGCGTCCCGACCGTAGCAGGAGCGAGTGATCTGCTCTCGTCGCTGAGCAATGACGTCAACAAACTCAGCACGATCCTGAAAAAACAAGTTACCCATATGAAAACGGTTTATGACGAAACGGCCGGCATCGTTCGTCAGGTCGAAAGCGAAACGATTTTCGATAACCAGTACGGCGTCTATAACAAACGCTACCTCCTCACCAAACTGGAGCAGGAGCGCAATCTTATCGACGAATTCAAGCACAAAAGCTCACTCATTACCGTTCGCCTCTCCAAAGAGACGAGTTCGATCATTCAGAGCGAAAAGGCGCAGCAGCTGATGATCCGCACCGTTGCGCGATTGCTGCTTAAAACATCTCGCCGCAGTGATATCGTCGCCCACTACGGCGAAGGCGTTTTTGCCATGGTGCTTAAACACACCGATATTGAAAGTGCCAAAAGAGCCTCCGAGCGTCTTTACGACCTTGTCGCTTCGAGCAACTTCTTCCTGGCCGAAAAAGAGATTCAATTGCGCATCGCGATCGGTATTGCCGAAATGACGGCCGCAGAAGGGGTAGAACAGACTCTGGTCTGCACTCTGGACGCGATGAACATGGCGGATGACAATCCAAAATTGCGTTATATGGTTTGCAACGAATAAGGTTTTTATGATTCTGCCGATTATCACCTATCCCAATAAACAACTCAAAACCATATCCCGCACAGTAACCGATTTCGATGAAGAACTGCATCGGTTTCTGGATGACATGTTCGAAACGATGATGCAATCAAACGGCATAGGACTGGCCGCGATTCAGGTCGCCAATCCGATCCGCGCCCTTATTTTATGCATTCCCGACGACGAGGGGAACCAAGAGAAAGAATCTCTCATCGAAATCATCAATCCCGTTATCCACAACCCTCAGGGGACAACCCTTTATCAGGAAGGATGCCTGAGCGTTCCGGGGTTTTACGAAGACGTCGAACGGTTTGAAACCCTTACCCTGCATTATCAAAATCGCCACGGTGAAACGTGCGTGATGGAAGCCGATGAGCTGCTGTCCATTGCCATACAGCATGAGATCGATCACCTCGACGGCAAA